>DATIRX010000684.1:0-2159 GCA_035469225.1 Bryobacteraceae bacterium | reverse complement strand
CTTGGCCCGATCTACACCCCGCCAATCGTGAAGGACACGGGCGGCAAGCTGGGCACGATCCAGCTTCCAGGCGCGGGCGGCGGAGCGAACTGGATGGGCGGCGCGGTCGATCCGGAAACCGGGATGCTGTACATCCCGTCGACGACCAGCCCCTATATCTCGACCCTCATTCCGGGCGGCGAACGTTCCGAGATGCCCTACATCGCGGGTGGCGGCGGCGGAAACACCAATGTCGCGGGCGGCCTGCCGCTCATCAAGGGTCCCTATGGCCGCATCACGGCGTTCAATCTGAACACCGGCGATCAGGTCTGGATGATTCCCAATGGCAAGCCGGCCGCCAACATTGTGAACAATCCCGCGCTCAAGGCCGCTGGCATCGACGCCAGTAATTGGGGCGGCGGGCAGCGCTCGCCGATACTGGTTACGAAAACCCTTCTGGTGGAAGGCAGTGCGGATTTACGTTTTATTGACAAGAAGACCGGTGCGGTGATTCATGAAATGCCGCTGGGTTCCACAGTCGGTCCGACCATGACGTACCTGGTGAACGGCCGACAGTTCCTGGTTGCCGTGGTGAACGGCACGCAGGGCGCCGGAGCAGAACTGGTCGGGCTGGCGGTGGGACAACCCGCGGCTCCCGGCGGACGTGGCGGACGGGGTGGGGGACGCGGCGCAGCGCCGAATTCCGAGAACTAAGAAAGTACACAAATCTCAAAAATATGGTCCTTACAAAAGAAGAACTCATCAGCTCCTTACAGAACGAGGTTCGAATCCTGTTGCATCTGACGACGAAAGTCGATCGCAACCAGCTGGATTACCGGCCGACGCCGAAGCAGCGCAGCACCATTGAGCTGCTCCGGTATCTCACCATCATGGGTCCCAGCTTGATCCCCGCGATCAAGACCGGAACATTCGATGGCGCGGCATTCGGAGCGGCCCAAGCCGCCGCCAACGCCATGAACTTCGATCAGGTCGTCGCTGCCATCGAAAAGCTGAGCGGCAGCTACGCCCAGCAGCTCGGCGCATTCTCCGACGCGGACTTCCGCGGCCAGATTGAGATGTTCGGGCAGAAGTCCACACGCGGCTCGCTGCTGGTGAACCTGGTGGTCAGCGGTCACGCGGCCTACCGCACCCAGTTGTTCTGCTACCTGAAGGCCTGCGGCCGCGACGAACTGAACACCATGAACCTGTGGGGCGGCATGGATGCCCCCATGCAGGCAGCCAGCTGAGCCCATTCTAAATAGGGAGTTACCCGTGTACAAAATCCTGATCGCAGCACTGATCTCGGTGCAGTTCGCCCACGCGCAATCCGGGGAATGGACCAGCTATGGGCTGACTTCTGGCGAGACGCGCTATAGTCCGCTCAACCAGATCAACGCGTCCAACGTGGCGCGGCTGGGGCTCCATTGGTCCTTCGACGTGGGCAAAGGCGGCGGGAACCAGGAAGCCACGCCCTTGTTCGCGAACAGTACGCTGTACAGCATCACGAACTGGAGCATCGTCTTCGCGGTGGACGCCCGCACCGGGAAGGAGAAGTGGCGCTGGGACCCGGAAGTCAATCAGGATAAAACCCGCCCGCAGATCTGCTGCGGCGTGGTGAATCGCGGCCTGGCGATGTATCAGAACCTGATCATCGCGCCCATCATCGACGGCCGTCTGATCGCGCTCAATGCCGAGACCGGAAAGCCCGTATGGGAATCGCGCGTGTCGTATTCCAACGAAGGTTACACCGTGACCATGGCGCCGCGCATTGCAAAAGGAAAGGTGATCATCGGGGTAGCCGGCGCTGAGCTGCCCATCCGCGGATTCTTTTCGGCCTTCGACGCCGCCACCGGCAAATTCGCCTGGAAGTTCTACACTGTTCCCGGCGATCCCTCGAAACCTTTCGAGAGTCCCGCGATGAAGAAAGCCGCGGAAACCTGGTCGGGCGACTATTGGAAGCTCGGCGGCGGCGGATCGGTGTGGGATGGCATGGCCTACGATCCCGACGCCGATCTCCTGTACGTCGGCACCGGCAACGGCGGCCCCTGGCCCGAAGAGTTGCGCAAGTCCAAGGGCAAGGAGAATCTCTACCTGGCTTCGATTCTCGCCGTGAAACCCGATACCGGCGAGCTCAAATGGTATTTCCAGGTGGTGCCCGGCGATTCCTGGGATTACGACAG
>DATIRX010000683.1:0-12361 GCA_035469225.1 Bryobacteraceae bacterium | reverse complement strand
ATTCCGGGAGCAGGGCTCGTACTGTTACTTTTGGTCCTCTCCTCCCGGGACTTCCGTAGGATTCTCCGGAGTGTACCCGGAAGATATTCTTAACCAGCAGGAGTTGAGCATTATGGAATATGTAAATCCGGTCTTGTTGTTGATTCTAATCGCCGAAATCTGTCTTGGCCTATGCGCCTGGCAGTCGCCGCGATTCCTCCGCCGGACCGCCGCCCATCTGTTGACCCGCGCGGACGTTCTGGATGTGTCCCGGCGAGAGAGCGCCCGGAGTATGAAGGTCTGGCTGAATGAGCTGGGACTCGAAGACCCGCAATGCCAGAATCCTCAAACCTTTGCTAAGTCATCGGTTTTGCGATGACTTCTCTTCAAGACCCGCTGGAGCAGAAATCTTACAGCGCCTTAAGCCAGTCCTGCACCACGCGGAACACTTCGTGGTTGTTCTTCTCCAACAGCATCAGGTTCCCGTTGCCGACGATGCCGTAATCGCGCAGGCGCAGCATCTCCGCGGTGCACCCGGCCTGTTTCAGGAAGGCCACGTTGGATACCGGCGATCCGCCGCCGCCGAATTCACTGGTCACCCAGCTGATCGGGATGCCTTGGAGGTTCTTCCATTTGTGCGCGGGCTCGGCCTGCAGCTTGAACGGCGAAACCACGGGACGGGGCGAATCGGGCGGCGCCGTCTGATCACGTAGTTTAAACTGCGTGACGTCGAGAACCGGAGGATCGTAGGTCATCGGGCTGGCGGTCAGTCCCCAGCGCAGCTGCGCCGCGAAGGGATTCCCGTTGATCTCCATGGCGACGATGGCCTTCACCAGATTGGGCCGGCGATCGGCCACGCCCCAGGCGAAGAATCCGCCGAACGCGTGCACGAACAAGATCGATGGTCCGATGCGGTCGAGCAACTCCGCGCCGCCCGGCCACACCAGGTCGCTGTGGAACGCCTCGTCGCTGACGTTGCCCTGTTCGCAGGCCATGAACTGGTCGATCAGCGGGTCATTCATCCCGCCGGGGCCGGGCCACTGCGCAGTGTTGAAGACCGCCGTGCTCCCGATGAGCCCTTCATACGCCGGGACGTTGGGCAGGTGGCTGGGCCCCAGCGCATCGGGATGATACGGCGAGCGCCCGTAGCTCGGCCGATCCACCCAGTAGACCGCGTACCCGGCCTGGACGAAGTAGTGCACCCAGCCCGGTCGTCCGCCGATGCCCATCATGTGCGTGCCTTGTCCGCCGCCGCCGTGGACCATCACAACCGGCAGCGGGTATCGCCGCTCAGCCGGAATCATGTACTGGACGAACATTTGCCCCTGAGAGATTGTCCCGTAAGGCATTTGCTTGCGCTGCACGCCCACCCAGAAGCATCCCTGATCGGCCAGTTTCAGAGCCGTCGATTCGCGATTGGGATGCGGATCCACAGCCACGATGGGTGCTTCCGGGAACGTTCGATCGAGCCACGCCAAAACCGGAGGCAAGGATTCTGGTTCCCGGCTGATGGCCGTGGTGAACACTTTGAAGGTAGTTCCGGCGGGCGGGGCGACCGCGACGATTCCTTTGACCAGCGCCGGACGTTCTTCCGCGGTTACCCGTGCGAACACCGCTCCGTCGCCCTCGGTCACCAGGATCGCCGGGCCGATATCGTCCAGCAGCATCGCCCCGCGGGACCGC
Source organism: Bryobacteraceae bacterium (assembly GCA_035469225.1). Taxonomy (GTDB): domain Bacteria; phylum Acidobacteriota; class Terriglobia; order Bryobacterales; family Bryobacteraceae; genus Palsa-187. The sequence goes on along the minus strand of DATIRX010000683.1, from coordinate 10,699 downwards.
CAGACGCTCTGGGTCTGCGCGTTGTTGGGCATCGGCTGGTTCATGGAGGCGACCGCTTGAGCCACCCTGGGGTCAGATACAGGAAGGTTCAGTGTCCGGCTGGCGGCTTCGAAGGTGGGAGCCTGGGCAGCAAAGGCTCCGTGCACGAACGGCTGATACGGATTGCGTCCCTGGCCCGGACGGTCGAGCACATAGACTTTGTATCCCTGCTCCAAAAACAGCGAGGCCCATCCGCGGCGGCCGTCGATGGTGCTGAGCCAGTCGGAAGCTTGCCCGAATCCTCCATGAATCAGGACCACCGGATAAGGATGGCGAACCTCTTTGGGAATCCAGTGCTCGACATACATCTGCATGCCGTTGCACACGGTGCCACGGGCCAGCAGAGCGTGCTCGACGCCGTACCAGTGGTAGGACCACTCGGCGATGTCCAGCACCCGATCGGCCGCCTGCCCGCGCAGCCCGGACGCGGCAGCCAATGCTCCGGCTGCCAGATTCCCGAATTCCCGGCGAGTCATCACCCGCGCAGGTACTTATTGAAGTGATCCAGAGTCCGCTGCCAGGCGAGCTCGGCCGCGGCCTTGTCGTAGCGCGGCGTGGTGTCGTTATGGAAGCCGTGCTGCGTGCCCGGGTAGATGTACACGGTGTAGGGAACGCCCGCGCCTTTCAACGCCGCTTCATAGGCCGGGATTCCGGCATCGATCCGGTCGTCCATGGCAGCGTAGTTTAGTAGCAGAGGAGCCTTGATCTTGGCGGCATCGGCCGCATTCGGCTGGGCTCCGTAGAAGGGAACGCCCGCAGCCAGGTCCGCGCCCATCTTTACCGCAAGAGTGTTGACGACGCCTCCGCCGAAGCAGAATCCGACTGCGCCAACCTTGCCGGTGCAATCCGCACGCGCCTTGAGCCAGCGGGCCGAGGCATGAAAATCCTCGCCCATCTTCTGGTTGTCGACGGTCCGGAAATTGGCTGCGCCCTTTTCCTCATCGCCGGGATAGCCGCCGACGCTGGTGAGTCCGTCCGGAGCGAAGGCCATGAAGTTGGCCGCGCCCAGGCGCCGGGCCACATCTTCGATATAAGGATTCAGGCCGCGGTTCTCATGGACCACCAGCACGCCCGGAAGCTTTCCGGTCGCGTTGGCGGGACGAACCAGGTAGCCCTTAATGCTGCCGTTGCCTTGAGGGGAAGGCACGGTGACATACTCCGCCTTGATGCGCTTGTCGTCTTTGGGCACCTGCTGGGCCCAGGCATAGTTGGGGCGCAAACTTTCCCAAATGGCCACCGCGGTCAGGCCGCCGACGGCGAACTTCTGCGCGCCGTCCAGAAAGGCCCGGCGGTCGATATCGCCGTGAACGTACTTGTCAAACAGATTGAGCAGCTCTTGCGGGTAGTCGGACGCTTTCTTTCGTTCCAGATTGTGTTCCATAGGAGGGAAGGGATCCTTTCCAGGGCAAAGCATATCACATCGGCGACGGAATTTTCCCTCTTGACAATTAGTTTAGTTACAACTAAACTGATGTCCATGGCCCTGGATGCAGCAGTTCTTCTCAGCGCGCTGGCGTCGCCGCGAAGGCAGGAGATTCTCCGGCTGACCTGGCGCGAGGAGCGGAGCGCGGGAGCGATCCATCAGGCCATGCCGGACGTGACCTTCGGGGCGGTCTCCTTGCAGCTCAAAGCGCTGCTCGAAGCCGGGCTGATCGAAGCGCGGGTCCCGAAGGATGACGCGCGCAACCGTTATTACAAGGCTCGTCCCGAGGTTCTGGGAGAGATGGGAAAAATGCTGGAACGCATGTGGGACGACGCACTCTGGAAGCTAAAGCTTGCCACGGAGCTGGAGGAAAGCCGGCGTGGGCCCCGTCCCCGCAGAAAGACGAAGGGAAAGAAGAAATGACGAATCTGCCGTATCGACTGGACCGCACTGTTGTGATTCAGGCCGCTCCAGAAACCGTATTCCGGTTCTTCACCGACAGTGCGCGCTGGGCTTCGTGGTGGGGCGCCGGTTCCACCATCGACGCGCAGCCCGGAGGCAAGGTTCGCATTCTCAATCCCGGTCAGATTGAGGTAACCGGCGAAGTTCTGGAAGTGCGCCCGCCGGATTTGATTGCGTTCACGTACGGTTTTACCAGCGGCAAGCCGATTCCGCCGGGCGCTTCGCGCGTGACCATCCGGCTGGAACCGGCCGCCCGCGGCACGCGTGTCAACCTGACGCATGAATTCCCGGAAGCGGCTGCGCGCGATGAGCACGTGCAGGGCTGGCGCTTCCAGTTGTCGCTGTTCAGCAACATCGTGACGAACGAAGTGTATGCCAACGCCCCGGCCCTTGTGGACGCCTGGTTCGCCGCCTGGATCATTCCGGAGGATACGGCGCGTGAGGCCGCTCTGGCCGCAATCGTCACCCCGGGCATTCAGTTCCGCGACCGCTACAGCCTGCTGGACGGCATCGCGGATCTGACGGCGCACACCGGCGCGGCCCAGAAGTTCATGCCGGGCATCCGCATGCAGCGTCAGGGGAACGTGCGTCACTGCCAGGGAACCGTACTGGCCGATTGGATCGCGGCCGGACCCGACGGCAAGCCGCTGATGCAGGGAACCAACGTGTTCGTCTTGGGACCGGACGCGCGGATCGAATCGGTGACGGGCTTGTCAAACGCAGGATAGACGGGCGACAGCATGCCTCGCCCCTACTTCTTGAAATTCGTCAGATCTTTCACCTGCTCCATCCAGTTGTAGACGATGGGGCAGTACGTGGCGCGGTCCACATAGGCCCACATCTTGTGCTGGATCGAGCCCATGCCCTTCAGCAAATGAGGGAACCCTTCGCAAGTCTTGGGGCGAAATTCATAGATGGTGCAGTCGTTGCCGTCGAGAAAAACACAGCCCGATTCAGCCGTCCGCTTGAGGATCAGCTCGCCATCCGTTCCGGTTTGGGTGTACTGTTCCAAAAACTGCTTGCGGGAAATTCCCAGGTTCTTGGACAGGCTCAGGATGTCCTTTTCGTAGATCTCGGCTTCGGTCACGCGGCAGCACTCGGCGCACTTGCGGCAATCGATGGCGGCCTGAACTTCCTTGGCGGCGGCGCGGAACTGGCGCTCGACGAAGTTGTGGGATTTGATCCAGCGCCGGAACTTCTCGTTTTCGCCGCGCTTTTTTTCACCCAGGCGGCGGATCTGGATCAAGTCAGTGATCACTGTTCTCATGATCGCCTACAATCGAATTGGAATGAGCGACCGTTTATATCTTTCCTGCTGGGTGCAGGGCTTCTCCGATTCCAACATGCTGCGCCACCTCGGCAAGATGCTGGAGACATTTCCGTTCTCGAAGCTGGCACCACGCGGTCCGACGGTGCGCGTGTATGCGCTGAACTACGCCGAAGCGCCTGTCCTGGAGCGTCCCTTCGATCCGGGCGCGGAAATAGCGGACCTGATCGCGGCGGCGCGGGATTTCGCCCAGCCGGATTGTTGTGTGGAGATCGACGCGGCATGGGATCTGTGGCAGCACGACGGGGAATGGAAAGTGCTGCCGTCGCCGGTCACGATCTCCTGCTTCGGATCCGGATTCGAAAATGAAACGTTTTTAGAAATCTCGGCGGACGATCTGCGCATCGATTTCGGCTTGGACTCCAAGTTCCTGCCGTCTCCGGAGGTCCAAGGATCGGTGCGGATTCAGCAGTCCAACCTGCGCAGCTTGCTGTACCTGGGTTCGCAGATCGAAAAGGCGCTGCCCTTGGAGCGGCGGCAGCTATGGTCGGAAAGCGGAGCGAATTTCGCCGAGGTACTGGAAACGACGCTGCAGCAGCTCGGGGGGAGCTAGCCGGTCATCGCGGCGGAAAGCGCGCCCAGGGCGGCACTCAACGCAGCACCGGCCCGGACGCCGCGCTGGCCGGCGCCGGGTGAGGCTCACAAAAAACATTTGTGACAAAAGTGGATTTTCTATATTTCGACGCTGGCGGAGGTCACCGCGCTGCCGCCACTGCTCTCAAGGCCGCGATTGAGGAGCGAGCGCTCCCCTGGGAGATACGGCTGATCAACCTGCAGGAGATCCTCGGTCCGCTGGATGTGTTTCGGAAGGTGACCGGCCTGGAACTCCAGGAGATCTACAACCAGATGCTGGCGCGAGGCTGGACCCTGGGCTCGGCGCAGGGATTGAAATTCATGCACGGAGTGATCCGGCTGTATCACCGCCCGGCCGTGCGGATGCTTGAAAAGTACTGGTCCGCTGCGCGTCCGGACCTGGTGGTTTCACTGGTGCCCAATTTCAACCGGGCATTGAGAGAAAGCCTGAAGAACGCACTGCCGTCGGTTCCCTATGTCACGATTTTGACCGACATCGCCGACTATCCGCCGCATTTCTGGATGGAAAAGCAGGAGCAGTTCTTGATCTGCGGGAGCGACCGAGCAGTGGCGCAGGCGCGGGCGCTGGGATATGCGGATGACCGTATCTTTCGTGCATCCGGCATGATTCTGCGGCCCGGCTTTTATCGGCCGGTCACGGTGGATCGCGCGGCGGAGCGCCGCAGGCTGGGCCTCGATCCGGAACGTCCCACGGGGCTGGTGCTGTTCGGAGGGCAAGGCTCGAAGGTGATGCGGGAGATCGCCGAGCGCTTGCCGGATACGCAGCTGATTCTGGTATGCGGCAAGAACGAGGGGCTCGCCGAGCGCCTTCGCGCGCTGCCTGCCGCCGCACCACGCTTCATCGAAGGATTCACCGCGGAGATTCCTTATTACATGAGCCTGGCGGATTTCTTCATCGGCAAGCCGGGGCCGGGAAGTATCAGCGAGGCGGTGGCGATGGGGCTGCCGGTCATCGTCGAGCGCAATATGTGGACTCTTCCTCAGGAACGCTACAACGCCGATTGGGTGCTGGAGCGCAACGCGGGCCTGGTGCTGCCGAATTTCCGCGGGATCCGTGGGGCCGTGGAGAAGCTGCTGCGGGATCTGCCGCGATACCAGTCGGCGGTGAGCCAGATCCACAATCGCGCGATATTTGAGATTCCGGATATGTTGGAGAAGATTCTGAAAAAAGGGAACAGGTCCCAGGATGCGGACGACCACCAGCATTCCGGGAAATAGAACTGTCCCCACTTTTCATGCCGGGCGTCGCCAGGAGTAGCGACGCGGCGCGCAAGAGTTCCTGCCCCACGTCATTGAACGGCGAAAATTCTGATCGATTCTAGAGAAATCCAGCCGCGAACCGGCACCAAGTATCGTGACGCTTTTTCTGGCTCTGTTCGCGCTGCTGGCTGCCGATTCCGGGGCTCCGGCGTACACGGGCGATTCGGTAGTGAATCCTGTGGCGGCGGTGGCCGGCATGTACGCTCCCAACAGCTTCATCACGATCTACGGAGAAAGACTGTCCTACGTCACGCGGGCCATGAGCCCGGACGATCTGCGCGCGGGAATGCTGCCGACCGTGCTGATCGGGACAGGCGTGCAGGTGCTGATCAATCACGTTCCGGCCAACATCTATTACGTGTCTCCCACGCAGGTGAACGTGCTGGCGCCGGTTTCGCTGGAGGCGGGTCCCGCGACGATCCAGCTGGTGAATGACGGGCTGGCGGGCCCGGCCATCGGCATCGTGCTGGATGCAGTTGCCCCGGCGATGTTCCGCCTGAATGGAGCCGGTGTGCTGGCCGCTCACCTGGACGGAACCGTGATCAGCCCGGATGCTCCTGCGCATCGCGGCGAAGTGGTGGTCATCTATGCGACGGGGCTGGGGCCCACGGTTCCTCCCGCCATCCCCAATCGGTTGCCGACGGGCGCGGCCTGGATCGCGCGCCTGGCGGATTTCGCGGTGTGGCTCAACGGCGAACCCGTGCCGGCCGCCCGCATACTGTATGCCGGCATCAGCCCGCCCTACGCGGGGCTGTTCCAAATTAACCTGCGAATTCCCGAGGATGCTCCGCCGGATCCGGAGATTCGCTGCGGCTTCCCCGAGAGGATGAGCCTGCCTGGCAGCATCCTGCGTATCCGGTAACCTGATCGAACGGCATGCGTCTGACGATGAGTAGGGTAAAATCAGCTCAGGAGCCATTAGCAATGTTGATACGCGCGTTATTGGCGATGGTGGCCGTGGCTGCGGCTCTGCCGGCTCAGGACGCGGTTCCGGCGAACGAGCCGGACCACAAAACCTTCGTGGTCGATATGGGAACCCGTATTCCGCTGAGCATGGTGAACAGCGTCAGCACCAAGACCAGCGGCGAAGGCGATCGCGTTTATCTGGAAACCTCCTTTCCTATCGCCGTGAACGGGAAAATCGTGATTCCGGCGGGAAGCTACGTGCTGGGCACCGTGATGGCATCCAAGCGCCCGGGCAAGGTAAAGGGTCGCGGGGAGTTCCGCCTGCGTTTCGATTCGTTGATGCTGCCTAACGGTGTGACGCGCGATTTCCGGGCGCAGGTGGCCGGCCTGGATGGCCGCGCGACGGAGGATCTGGATAAGAAGGAAGGCACCATCCGGAGCGAAGGCAATAAATCCGGGGACGCCCGAGTGATCGCCGAAACAGCCACCACAGGAGCCGCAGTTGGGGGTCTGGCAGGCATCGGACGGGCACCCGGCCTGGGAGCTGGTATCGGCGCAGCCGCGGGAGCCGCGGTTGGGATCATCGGCGTGCTGGTCACGCGAGGGCCGGATGCGGTGCTGGCTAAAGGAACCACTGTCGAAATGGTGCTGGATCGCCAGCTCAGCTACGAAGATGCCGAGCTGAACTTCACGAATCTGCCCCAGCGCTACTCCGCGGGCGACGGGGGAGGGCCTCTGCCCAGCCGCAAGACGCAAGGCGTGACGCGCCGATTCCCGTAGGCCTTTCGAACCAACCTTCTAAGAATCCTCACCGCACAACGGAGCCTGGCGCGGATTGAGGTCAAGTCCCTCAATGCTTGTAAGGCCGCGCCGGCCCTGTGCGGGCCTCTAAGTAGTTTCCCTGGGCGCTTCACCCGGTGTTTTGCTGAGCGTAAAGGCCGCCAGCCTCTGTTATGGTGGGCCTGTGAGGAGTTTTTCCATCCCGGCCGATCGAAGCGGAACAGCCGGAACCGTCCGGGCATTCCAGTTCCTGGGCGTACCCGTCCGGCTCCACTTCACCTTTGTCCTGCTGCTGTTGTTCCTGATTGTGACCGCGCTCGGGTACGACTCCACGCCGGTCTTCGCAATCTTCAGCCTGGGGTTGTTCGCGAGCGTATTACTGCATGAGGGGGCGCATGCGGCGCTGGCGGCGGCATTCAAAATCCGCACGGTCGAGATCGTCATGTTCCCGATCGGAGGCCTCTCGCGCATGGAACGGCGGCTGCGGCCGGTGGAGGAATTGTGGATCTCGGTGGCGGGCCCGCTGGCGAATCTGCTGGTAGCCGTCGGAATCTTCATGTACATCGCCCACACCAAACAACCCATCAGCGTGCAGCCTTCCGATCTTCTGCATCCTTCCGAGGGCAAGCTGCTGGCGCTGCTGGGTTTTGCCAATCTCCTGCTGGCCGGATTCAACCTGGTGCCGGCGTTTCCGATGGACGGAGGACGCCTGTTGCGCGCGCTGTTGAGTTTCGTTCGTCCGGAAGATGAGGCCACTCGCATCGCCGCCTGGATGGGCCGCGTGGTGGCGTTCAGCCTGGGACTTTATGGTCTGGTGCAGGGCGAATTCATGCTGGTCTTCTTTGCTTTTTTCATCTGGCTGGGAGCCGCGCAGGAAAGCGCCGCCGCGATGGGGCGGACCTTGACCAACGGGATTCCCGTACGCGCCGCCATGATCACCGAGTTCCACCATCTGGAACATGGCGATACGGTGCGCGATGCCGCCAATCTGCTGCTTTCTACTTCCCAGCAGGATTTCCCGGTGATGCATGGTGAAGAAGTGATCGGTCTGCTGGACCGTAACCGCCTGCTGAGGGCTCTGGCTGCCGAAGGCCCGGACGCCTACGTGGCCGGCGTGATGGATCGCGACTACCTGGCGCTCGAGCCTGCGGACGACCTGGCGGAGACGCTGCCGCTGATGGCTCGCTCGGGCCGCTGCGCACTGGTGCAGGAAGGCAGCCGCCTGGTGGGCCTGCTTACGGCCGACAATCTGTCGGAGTTCCTGCTGCTGCGCCGCTTCGGCATGGAACCCGTAGTTTAGGGTTTCTTCAACTCTTCAACTCAGCCGCAATCTCTTGGGCCGCTTTACGCGCCTGCTCAATCGCGCCGATTTCGAAGCTGATGGCCCCCACACCCGGGTGTCCGCCGCCGCCGTAGCGCTCGCAGATGGTCGCCAGATTGTGCTGTACGGGCTTGACTGCCCAAGGATTCGACCCCACGGAAACCTTGGTGCGAAAGCTGGAGGTGCTCACCGAAACCGTGTAGATCGATTGCGGGAACAGGTAATACGGAATGAACTTGTTGTAGCCCTCCACGCCGTCCTTGATCAGATCGAAGAACACTACGCCATCGTCGCAGCGGGCCTCTTTGCGAATGATGTCCAGCGACGCCAGGTGACGCTGGTACAACGGCTGATAGACTGCCTGAATGGCCGGATCGGCGGCGATCGCCGCGAGCGACTCCTGGCGCATTTTGCGGATGATCTGTTGTACGGTCTCCGATCCCTGGCTCCCCTCGATCACCAGGGTGAGACGCATGGCCGGCTCGCCCAGCTCCACGGCTTCCTTGGCGTTGGCATATTGCGCGCCGTCGATGATGTCGGCCCAGGCGACCAGGTCCGCCAAGTCCGCCGCGTCGTAGCCGAAGCGCTCTCTGGCGACCGTTGCGATGTACTTGGTGCAGGAGCGAAAGCTGGGATCGTACATCTTTTGCCCGCTGGTGTCGCGGCGGAAGTGCTCGGCGTCCTCGGGTGTCAGAAAAGCGCTCTGATGGTGATCGAACCACCAGGTCAGGTGCGGATCGGTGGAGTACTTGAAGTCCACGATGGCATTGACGTCGCCGTCGAAAAGACCCGGCTCAAACAGCTGGGAGGCCTTGTGGGCCAGGCCGGTGAATTCGAACTTCGCGTCGGGGTAGAACTTGGATTCCAGGAAGCGGCTGAAGAACGCCGCGGAGGCGGCCCCGTCGAAACAATGGTCGTGATAGAGAATCCGAGCGCGCATTTAAGATTACAGTCCGGGAAAACCTGCTAGTGTCTCGCAAACCGGGACGGCAACGCAAGGGGGGCCGGGCCGGTGGCTCTCTCCACCTGGGATAATTCGAAATATACGTGCATTCGGAAACCCTGCTGGAACATTTTCGCAATCCTCGCAACATAGGTCAGCTGGATCCGCCCGCGATCACGGTGGACGTGAGCAATCCGGCTTGCGGCGACATGCTTCGCCTGAGCGCGCGCTTTGAAGACGGGCGGGTGGCGGAGGCGCGCTACCAGGTCCGCGGCTGCACGGCGTCCATCGCGGCCGGCTCGGCGCTCACCGAGTGGATGACAGGCAAAACCCGGGCCGAACTGCCTGGATTAACCGCGGAGATGATCGAGTCGGCCCTCGGCGGTCTGGAACCGGCCTCGAAGCACGCGGCAGCCTTATGCGTGGATGGAGCAAAAGCCATAGCCCGTAGTGAAGTATCCTGACCTTAAGTGACTCCTTTCGACTTTCGGCCCCGTACCCGTGTGGTGTTCGGCGAAGGCGAGTTCGCGCGGCTGGGCGAGGTGGCCCGGGATCTGGGGGGCACGCGCTGCCTGCTCGTGGCCGACCCGGGCATGGTGAAGGCCGGTTATGCCCCGGAAGCGTTGCGTTCGCTCAAGGCGCGGCGCATGACGGTAAGCTGCTTCCACGAGTTTGAGCCGAATCCCACTTCGGCCATGGTGGAAGCGGGAGGCGCCTTCGCCACGCCGCTGGAGATCGATCTGATCGTGGCCGTGGGCGGCGGGAGCTCGCTCGATTGCGCCAAGGCGGTCAATTTCCTGCTGAGCAATGGCGGCCGGATGAAGGATTATTGGGGCTACGGCAAGGCCACGCGTCCCATGCTGCCGATGATCGCCGTTCCCACCACCGCCGGGTCCGGGAGCGAAGCGCAAGGCACCGCGGCCATCATCGATTCGGAGACCGGCGCGAGAATGATCTGCGGCGATGCCAAAGCCTCGTTTCGCGTCGCCATTCTGGATCCGAAGCTGACCACGTCGCAGCCCGCCGCCCTGGCAGCCGCCAGCGGATACGATGCGCTGTCGCATGCGCTGGAGACGCTGGTGACCTCGCGGCAGACGGCGCTGTCGGAGTGTTTCTCACGGTCCGCATGGCGGCTGATTTCCTCGGCCTACACGCGGATGCTCCACAATCCCGAAGATCTGGAAGCTCGGGGGGCCATGCTGTTAGGCGCGCATTTCGGCGGCCTGGCGATCGAGAACTCCAACCTCGGCGCAGCGCATGCTTGTGCGTATCCACTGACGGAGCGCTTCGGACTGCGGCACGGAGCTGCCATCGCGCTGGTGCTGGCGCAAGTCGTCGATTGGAACAGCGCTTCGGAGGCCGGTTCCAGCGCCGCGCGGTACCGCGAGCTGTATCCCGGCGATTTACCGGCGCACCTGCGTGAGCTGGCCGAGGCCGCCGGGCTAGCCGACAATCTGCGCGACGCCGGGATACCGGAAGAAGCTCTGCCCCGGCTGGCCGAAGAAGCGGCCACGCAATGGGCTGGCAAGTTCAATCCCCGCCCGTTTTCCGCCGCCGCCGCGCTCGAAATCTACAGGGCAGCGTACTAAGGCCCGCGCTACAGGTTTGCGACTGTACCTGCGATTATAGAAACAGCGTGAGTTT
>DATIRX010000682.1:0-3658 GCA_035469225.1 Bryobacteraceae bacterium | reverse complement strand
ACGCCACCGGCGCGCCTAGCTGCATGCCCAGCTCGGCCACATCCACGCCGCCGCCTCGGCGGGCCAGATCGTCGGCCATGTTCAGGACTACCAAAGTCGGCAAGCCCAGGCTGAGTACGGGGGCCGCCAGCCCCAGGTGACGGGCCAGATTGGTCGAATCCAGGATCAGCAGAACGGCATCCGGCTTGGGCAGATCCTTCATCTGACCGAGCAGAACGTCGTGCGTGACGCGCTCGTCTTCGGTGCGGGGTTCCAGGCTGTAGACGCCGGGAAGGTCCACCGCGAAGACTTCGCGTCCGGACTCGACTTTGACTTTGCCCATGCGATGCTCCACCGTCACGCCGGGGAAGTTGGCCACTTTTTGGCGCAGGCCGGTCAGGCGGTTGAACAGCGTCGATTTACCGGAGTTGGGCGGGCCTACAATCGCGACAATATGCCGGCGGGTATCTACCGCCCGCGGAGGCGGGAGGGTCGCAACCGAGCAACCGTGGCAATCGCTCATAAACTGAATACGCTACGCTTTCCTCGTGTCGATCGGAGTGGCGTCGAGATGCTGTCCATGCCTGAGAAGCAGTCTTCGCGCGGTCTCGCGCCGCAGGGCCACCTCGGATCCATCCACGCGAAACACCCTCGGATCGCCTCCCGGTGCCGAGTGGCCCGGAGTGATGGCGTGGCCGGGGAGAAAGCCCAGCTCCATCAGCCGCCGCGCGTCAGCTTCGGGCAGATCCAGACGGTCCAGGATTCCCGATTCCCCATGTTTCAATTCCATGAGGTTGGTGGCCTCGGGGTTGTGTATTGCGTGCCGGACCTTTTTGACATTCGCTTGCATGTCGAACCAAGTATCTATCTGGAATACTGCAATGTCAAACCCTTGGAACAAGCCCATAACGACATCCACTTGCAACTGGCCTTCAAAACCTGGCCTGTTCCTCAAGTCCATTCTCAGCATACACCATATCGGACCGATGTGGTCGTGGATGCCAGCAAGCTGGGTGATCTCCCCCGCCAACGGGCGGAATCGAGGGGTGAAATGGCGCAGAGTCAGGAGGACTTTCGCCCGCCGCGGAACCTAACGGCCGGCGGATTCGGGCGGGACGCTCTCCTGGCTGCCCAAGGATGCCTGAAGGCCGGCTGCCAGCGCCTCGCGTTCGAGGGGGCTTAGCCTGGCTTCCGGGTGTGTCGGCAGGTAAGTGCTAGGCGGCATTTCTCCGTTTCGGATTACCTTGGCAGACTCCTTGGCCTCCTTTTGGGGACGGTCCCATTCGGAGAAGTTCAGTTCCGCGCGACCTTCCGTAACGTCTCGATACACCAGCCAGGAAACTGGAGCGACCTTGGAATACCACGGCCAGACGGTTTCGTTGCTGTGGCAGTCAAAACAAGCCAGCCGTGCCAGCCGGCGTGTTTCCGGGCGGTCCCACGCCGGTTCTTTGAGGACAGGCGGGTTCGTATGGTCTTTTCCGTAGGGAATGATCTGGGCCGCCAGAAGGAGAACTCCCACTCCCAGAAGGGTCTTGAGTGCCAGGGTCATCGCAAGCTTTCCTCTCGCAAGGAACGCAGCACGCGCAGTTCCATTTGTCAGGAATCAGGCATGATGGATGACAGAGATGACTTTACGTCTACCAACGCTGCTGGAACGGATCGTAGGCGAGCTACGAGCGTCCGGCCATGGCGCCGTGGGGGTTGGAGGGGCCGTGCGGGCTAGTCTTCTGGGCGGCGAGCCCAAAGACTTCGACATTGAGGTTTACGGCATCGGTTATGACCAGCTGGCCGGACTGCTGAGCGAATATGGCCGCGTGGATCTGGTGGGCAAGAGTTTCGGCGTCGTCAAGCTGCATGCCAGCGGCCGCGAGTACGATTTCAGCGTCCCTCGCCGCGATAGCAAGTTTGGGCTGCACCATCGCGACTTCCATGCCGCCTTTGACGAAGAGATTACGCCGCAGGAGGCGGCCAGCCGCCGCGATTTCACCATCAACGCGATGGCCTACGATCCAGTGGAGGAGAAACTGCTCGATTTCTTCGGCGGCGCGGATGACCTCAAGAATCGCGTGCTGCGGGCGACCAGTCCGGCGTTTGCCGAAGATCCCTTGCGGGTCCTGCGCGGGATGCAGTTCGCATGCCGGTTCGATCTGACGCTGGATCCGGGAACGGCGGCGATGTGCCAGTCGATCGTGGATCACTACGGGACCATTGCGAAGGAACGTGTGGCGGATGAATTCATCAAGTGGGCCGTGAAGAGCTCGCACCCGGGACGCATCGCCGAGTACCTTCGGGCGTCCGGCTGGGGCGTTCACTTTCCCGAAATCGCGCGTCTGGAAGGAGTTCCGCAGGATCCTCACTGGCATCCTGAAGGCGACGTCGGCACCCACACGATGTTCGTACTGGATGCGGCGGCGCGCATCGCCGAGCGAGAAGCTCTGGAAGGCGACGACCGCGCGGTGCTGCTGTTCGCAGCCCTGGGTCACGATTTCGCCAAAGCCACCACAACCGCGCTGCGCGAGCGCGAAGGAAAGCTTCGCTGGACCTCTTGGGGGCACGAAGCCGACGGCGGGCCCATGGCGCGCGGGTTTCTGGAACGCATTGGCATCAAGAGCTCGATCGTGGATCGCGTGGTTCCGTTGGTCGAGAATCACCTGGCCAGTTCCAGCATCGGCCGCGAGGTTACGCCGCGCGCGGTACGCAGGCTCGCCATGCGCCTGGCGCCGGCTACCATCGCCGATCTGCTACGCCTGATCGAAGCGGATCACTCCGGCCGGCCGCCGCTGCCTGCCGGGCTGCCGGAGGGCGCGATGCGGATTGGCGAGATGGCGGAAGCGCAGGCCGTGCATCATGGTCCGCAGCCGCCTCTGATCCTGGGACGGCATGTGTTGCCGTACTTTGAGGACCGGCCTGGAAAGCACATCGGGGAAGTGACGTCGGCGGCATACGAGGCGCAAGCCGATGGAGCGTTTTCAAATTTCGAGGAAGCGATGGAATGGTTGAAGGGATATATGGCGGGGTTAAAACCCCGCCCGGACTGAAGTCCGCCCTGCTACTTTTTTGGCTGGTTCAGCCTGCGATCCATCTCGCGGTCGCGTTCTTTCATGCGTTCGTTGCGGCGGTCCATGCGATCATCCGGCGGCGGCTGCTGTTTGGCAGGTTCGGCTTTCTTCTTGTCGTCCTGCTTGTTCTGTTTGTTCTGCGGAGGCGGATCGAGAGCGACGACGGCGGGAATCGCCGCGCCGAGGCCAATCAGAAAAGCGAACCGAGCATAACGAAGCATTTGGCTCACCTCTGTTGATCGGATGATTCCAGCCGAAACTTTGTTTCAGCTTTCCAACTAAACTAGTACTATGCGGAGGATCGCTCTAGCTTTTCTGTGTGCAACCGCAATCTCTGTCGCGCAAAGGCAGCCGTTTACTGTAGATACGATGTTGAAGCTGGCGCGCATCGGCGAGCCGGTGCTTTCACCCGACGGAAACCAAGTGGCTTTCACCGTTCAGACGGTGGATCTGGAGAAGAACTCGAAGCCATCGCAGATTTACTTAGTACCCGTGCAGGGCGGATCGCCACGGCAGGTCACCACCGAAGGGACGATGAATGAACGGCCACGCTGGTCGCCGGACTCCAAGCAGATCTTTTTCGTCTCGAACCGCAGCGGCTCTTCGCAAGTATGGGTGAT
>DATIRX010000681.1:0-6135 GCA_035469225.1 Bryobacteraceae bacterium | reverse complement strand
CGCGCCTGCCATGTTTCGGCCTTGTACACCGCCGTCGAGAAGGCCACATCCACCATGCGTCCGAAAGGCCAAGTGTTTTGACTGACCAGAAGCTTCCGGACCATTTCTTCGGAGGACTGGGCATTCCGGGGCCGCACAAGTGTGCCGTCATTCAGCAGCCTGCCGGATCTATCATATATGTCGCCTTGCGCGGTGCCGACGAGCGCCGCACCGGGGATCTGCCTCATGAGCAGCGCCTCCTGCACGCCCGCGAGATTCCGCGCAGTGATCATCGCCCAGGCTTGCTCCAAAGCTCCCGATCCCGCAACATCCGACGAACCGCTCCAGCCGATGGCAACCGACCCGTTGTGGCCAATCAGCGGAAAAGGCACGCCGGGAGGAGCGACACCGGACAAGGCGATCTGCTCATTGGAAGCGTACCAGCGCATCTCGTACGGGCGGCCATCGTCGTTCCATCCGGCTATCGGATCCAGGATGGCAATGACGTTCCCGGTCGAGCTGCGAATAGGCGAGATCAGCACATCGTTCGACCCATGGATGGTGGCAAAAGCCTGGCGGCTGTACGCCACCACCATGGCAGGAGTAACCGGCGACGATCCCGCGTCAGAATGTTCGCCCAGAAAACGATTGATGCCGGCGCAGAACGCTTCGACGATGCCTTGCATCACGGGCGAAAGGGCCGGGGCTGGCGAAAGGGCCGGGGAAAGCGCGGGCGGGCCGGTTGCGGCCGCCGCATGGAGGTTTCGCAGCAGGGCCTCTTTGCGATCCTCGGCCTGGGCGTAGCCTGCGCCGTAGGCGGCTCCGGCGGAGGTGCGCGCAAAAATGTGAGGTGTTCCGAAATTGTCTCGAAGGATTTCGACTGATTCGGCCGCTGAAGACGACAGGGCCGTAACCAGGCCAATCGCTAAGCCCGGCAAGAGAACGCGCACCGTAGCGAGGCCTCTAGCGGCCGTCGTCGTCGATGGCGATCTTCAAGGCCCGCAGGAATTTCTGATCCTGCGAGGTGAGTTTGATCTTCCCTACCCGACGCCTTGTGGTTTCGGGCTGCGCTTCCAGTTCCACCGTTTCTTCGGTCTCGTCGTTGTCGTCCGTCTCGCTGCGCTTGTTGAATCCGATGGTGGCTTCCAGAACCAGGAAGACGTCATAGCCGGCGCGTTTGATCTCCCCAATCGCGGCGGCGATGCGGTCGGAATCGGAGAGCGATTCGTTGATCGCATTCCCTAATTCCTGCATGAGATCTCGTAAGCGATCTTCCAAGTGATCTCCTTGTCTCTACCGCTCGAACCACGTCTGCGGGTCCGATGTCACCTTCAGCATACCACCCGACTTTCCATAGGTGGATACACGATTTACGTACTTCATATCGGCTGCAGGAGCACTCTCTGTTAGGATGAGGGGAGCCGGCAATGAAGATCGACAAGCGCAGCAAAATGGGCCGCTTTATCGAGCACATGGTGCCCGGCGTGATACGACCGTTGCGGGTACTGTGGCATGAGGTCATCGGCTTTATATTCATCGCCTTGGCTGTGCTGTTCGGATCCTCCGCGCTGCGCAATTATCACTCGATTCCATCCGAAGAGGTCAGCATCCTGCGCACGGCGCTGTCCTTTTTCCTGCCGGTACTAATGGCGTATTTCGGGGTCACGTCTTTCCTGCGAGCCCGAAAAATCGGGCGTTCATGAACAACGCTGGCGAGCTGCCGGGCCAGTATCCGTTCACTCGCGGGATTCATCCGGACATGTACCGCGGCAAGCTCTGGACCATGCGCCAGTACGCCGGTTTCGGATCGGCCGGCGAAAGCAACCGGCGCTATCGTTTTCTTCTGTCGCAAGGCATCACCGGACTTTCGGTAGCGTTCGATTTGCCGACCCAGATGGGCATGGATTCGGATCATCCGCTGGCATCGGGCGAGGTGGGGCGCGTCGGCGTGGCGATCTGTTCGCTGGCCGATATGGAGAGTCTCTTTAGTGGCATTCGACTGGATGAAGTCACCACTTCGATGACCATCAACTCGACCGCCGCGATTCTGCTTTCGCTGTACGTACTGGTGGCGCGCCGCCAGGGCGCCGATCTGCGAAAACTGTCGGGCACCGTCCAGAACGACATTCTGAAGGAATACATCGCGCGGGGGACCTATATCTATCCGCCTCGTGCGGCCGTGCGAATCGTCACCGACCTGTTCTCCTGGGCCGGCGCGGAGCTGCCGGAGTGGAACACCATATCCATCAGCGGCTATCACATCCGGGAAGCCGGCTCGACGGCGATTCAGGAAGTTGCCTTTACGATGGCGAACGCCATCGCCTATATTGATGCGGCTGTCCGGGCCGGACTGGACGTCGATGCGTTCGCGCCGAGGCTCTCGTTTTTCTTCAACGCGCACAGCGATTTTCTGGAGGAGATCGCCAAATACCGCGCGGCCCGGCGCCTGTATGCACGCATCATGAAGGAGCGCTTCGGCGCCCGGGATCCCAAATCGATGATGCTGCGGTTTCATGCGCAAACCGCGGGCTCCACGCTGACCGCGCAGCAACCCGACGTCAATGTGGTGCGGGTGGCGCTGCAGGCGATGGCCGCGGTGCTGGGCGGCACACAATCGCTGCACACCAATTCGCGCGACGAGGCGCTGGGGCTGCCGACGGAGGAATCGGCGCGGCTGGCTCTGCGGACGCAGCAGATCATCGCGCATGAGAGCGGGATCACCAACGTGGCCGATCCTCTGGGCGGTAGCGTCTATATCGAGGAACTGACGGACAGAATCGAGCATGGCGCCGAAGAGTACATCGCGCGGATCGATGCGATGGGCGGAACGTTGGCCGCCATCGAGAAGGGCTGGATTCAGGCGGAAATCCAGAACGCGGCGTACGAGTATCAGCAGGGAGTGGAGCGAGGCGAAAAGGTCGTGGTCGGCGTGAACCGGTTTCGCCAGAATAGCGAGCAGCCGCTGGCCGCGTTCCGCATGGATCCCGAGATCGAGCGCCAGCAGGTGGAGCGCTTGCGCCAGGTGCGCGCATCGCGGGATCAGACAGAGGTCGGGGCGCGCCTGGGCGCGCTGGAAAAAGCTGCGCGGGGCACCGATAATCTCATGCCGCCGATTCTGGCGGCCTGCGAAGCGCTGGCAACGGTGGGCGAAATCTCGGATCGCCTGCGAAACGTGTTCGGGGAATATCGTGAAAGCTAAGGCGCACAACCCTCGAGTTCACATCATCGGCGGTGGATTAGCCGGGTGCGAAGCGGCCTGGCAAGTAGCTCGAACCGGCGGAAAGGCCGTGTTGTATGAGATGCGGCCGGTGCGGGCCACTCCGGCGCACAAGACCGCTGCGCTGGCCGAACTGGTGTGCAGCAATTCGCTCAAGAGCGAGCAGGAGAATACGGCGCCGTGGCTGCTCAAAGAAGAATTGCGACGTCTGGGGTCGCTGCTGATCGGGGACATCGCGCCGCGAACCAGAGTGCCCGCCGGGCATGCTCTCACGGTGGATCGTGATCAGTTTGCCGCGGAAGTCACCCGCGCGATGGAGGAGAATCCGGGCATCGAGATCCGGCGCGAAGAAGTTGTGACGCTCGATCCGGATGAGATCTGGATCATTGCCAGCGGACCGCTGACCTCGGATGCGCTGGCGGCGGAGATCGGCCGGCTTACCGGCTCGCAAAGGCTGTTCTTTTATGACAGCATCAGCCCGATTGTCGAAGCGGAGTCCATCGACAGGTCCATCGCCTTCGCCCAATCGCGCTACGGAAAATCACTGGACGGAACCGACGATTACCTGAACTGCCCGTTCGACAGAGCCCAGTACGAGGCGTTTCTCGACGCGCTGCTGGCTGCCGAGAGCGTGCCGGCTCACATCGGCGAAGACAGCGTCAAATACTTTGAGGCATGTCTTCCCATCGAAGAGCTGGCGCGGCGGGGACGCGAAACGTTGCGCTTCGGGCCCATGAAGCCGATGGGGCTAAGCGATCCACGCACGGGCCGCCGGCCCTACGCGGTGGTGCAGCTTCGCAGCGAAAACGCGCGTGCCGGAAGTTTCAACCTGGTGGGATTCCAGAATCACATGCGCTTCGGCGACCAGCAGCGCGTGCTGCGGATGATCCCGGGACTGGAGCACGCGGAATTCCTGCGCTATGGGCAGGTCCATCGAAATACCTACATCAATGGACCCGCGCTGTTGACGCCGAGCCTGCAATTGCGGACGCGTCCGAACATTTTCTTCGCCGGGCAGATTTCGGGCGTGGAGGGCTACGTCGAATCCATCGCCACGGGGTTGATCGCGGGTCGCGGGGCAGCTGCGTTGGCTGCCGATGAACAGGTCCGTATTTTCCCCAGGGAAACGGCCCTGGGTTCGCTGTGCGCGTACGTATCCGGAGCGGATCCCGCACATTATCAGCCTGCCAACATTACCTTCGATCTGCTGCCGAAGCTCGACAATCCTCCGCGCGATCGCCAGTTGCGGCATACGGAAGTCTGCAGGCGGGCGCTGGCCGCGCTGGAGCAGAACCTGTACTCGCATGCCTGACGCACTCGCAACGGCGATCGATCGTTACCTCACCGACTTGCGTCTGCAAAACTCTTCCCCGCATACACTGCGGAACTATGCCAGCGACCTGCAGCAATTCGCGTTGTACTTTTCCCCGCCCGGCCAGCCTCCGCCTGCGCCGGCCGAGTTCACCGTTCTGCAAATCCGCGAATGGCTGGGAGATCTCCATAAGCGCCGCTTGAGTCCGGTTACGGTTCGCCGCAAGCTGGCGGCGATTCGATCCTTATTTCAGTTTCTGGCCAAGAACGGGAGCGTTCCCACCAACATCGCGCGGCTGGTGCGGACTCCTAAGGCTCCGCAGCGCCTGCCGTCGGTGCCCACCGCGGAACAAACCAACGAGCTGATCAACGCCGTGGCCGCGGACCGGCTGGAGCGGCCTTTCCCCGAGCGCGACCGCCTGATCTTCGAGCTGCTGTACGGCTGCGGGCTGCGCATCAGCGAACTGGTGGGGCTCAACCTGGACGATTTCGATCTGCGCGAGCAATGGATCCGCGTGCGCGGCAAAGGCCGCAAAGAACGGCAGGTGCCCTACGGCTCGACCGCTGCCGCGGCGCTCGAAAAGTATCTGGAGGTTCGCGTGATCAAGCCGCGTGACCGCGCCCTGCTGGCCAATCACCTGGGAACGCGGCTCTCTGACCGTGGCGCAAGAGGCATCGTGAAGCTGTATGCGCGCCTGATTTCAGGCGATGCTTCCCTGCATCCGCACAGCTTGCGGCACGCCTTTGCGACGCATCTTCTGGCCGACGGCGCCGACCTTCGCGCGATTCAGGAGCTGTTGGGGCACGCGCGTCTGGCGACTACGCAGAAATACACGCAGGTGTCGCTGACGGACCTGATGGCGGTGTACGATCGTTCGCATCCGAAGGCCAAAAATCAGCGGTAGAATTTAGGATATAAAACAGTGCTCGTCAACACTATATTCGAGGGGGCCGTGGACCAAATTATAGACGTTGCAGCGCGATTCACGGCTCTGCTAGACAAAGCAGGGATTCCAGTCCGCGTCGTTGGCGGCCTCGCGACGTACTTGCATGTAGTTCAGGTTGATCCTCCGTCAGCCCGACTAACTCGGGACGTCGACGTGGCGATTGACCGCGACCGGCTTGAAGCTATTCGGGCCATCGTCGAACCGCACGGCTTCATATATCGTCATGCTGCTGGAGTGGATATGTTTCTCTTAGCCGAGAATCCAAACGCTCGCAGCGGCGTACATCTGGTTTTTGTGGGCGAAAAAGTCCGTCCGGAATACCTGGAGCCCGTTCCAGGATCGGCACCCGTACGTGCGAAGAAGGATATTCTCATCGCCCCAGTCGCCGACTTGGTCCACATGAAGCTGACCAGCTTCCGGCTGAAGGACAAGGTTCACATTCAGGACCTCGATAGCGTAGGCTTGATTACTCCTGAGATCGAGGCCGGTCTGTCCGAGCCGCTGCGCCAACGTCTGGCGGAAGTGCGCGCGACTGAATAACGTCCCACTCACGCGCAAGGCCCCGGTTTCGTCGTACATCATGATGGCTACCGTGGAGTCTCCGATGACAGCAGTTCCCGCGGCCACACGACGACCCGACATCACCGTGGTCGCGATCCGCGGCGTTTGAGATTTCTTACG
>DATIRX010000680.1:0-4764 GCA_035469225.1 Bryobacteraceae bacterium | reverse complement strand
GAAGCCATTCCGATTAGTTCCAAACCTGAACAAAGCTTCACGGCTGCAATAGAACGCCCCGTACAGATTCGTTTCCAGCGTATGCTTCCACTCATCGAGAGAAAGTTCGCGAACGTGGCGAAATATTCCAATGCCGGCGTTGTTGACCAGTACGTCCAGCCCGCCCAACTCGGCGTCGACGAAGCGGAACAACTCGGCCACTTGTTCATGGTTTCTAACATCGGCAGCTTTGCCCTTGACTTTACCGGCTGTTTCCGTTGTCAGCTCGGCAACGGCGCGATCGACGGTTTCTTGCCGCTGACCACAAATTGCCACTTGTGCGCCTTCGAGTAACAACATCTTCGCGATGGCCCGTCCTATTCCGCGCGTTCCGCCGGTGACCAGGCAAACTTTCTTGCTAAGTGGTTTCATGGTCCCCAGCTTAGAACGTACTGGAGCCTTTCTGAGGGTTAGCGGGGGTAGGGTGGACGCAATTGGGGGGAGTACTCTGACGCCGGGCCGGTCACATCCCCAGCAGCTGCAGGTAACGTTCCCTCGACATGCGGGCCGTTCGGATGTTGTTCTTTATGATAAACACCGGTACTGAAGCGTATTTGGGGATCACGACGGGCCGGATAACGCCAGACTTGGTGAACACCATGTGATCGCCTTCTTCACGAACGCAGCGGAAGCCATCGGCTTCAAAAACCCGGACCAGTGCTTTGTAGGAGACCGGGCTAAGCTTTGGCATGCTCCAGCGGCAGGGGCAGCGACACGCGCTGGGTGCCGATGAACTTGGGGCCCTCAAGCTTGCTGTTGCGCTTGAAGTAACCCGCCTCTTCCAGGATCTGGTCCAGCGTCCCCATTTTGGCAGCCTCTTCCAGGAACAGGCGGACGGCCTCTTTGAGGTTCCTGGCAGCCTTCTCCTTGGTACCGCCGCAGGAAGAAACGTCTAACTCGGGCGTGTGGGCCACAAACGACCGGCCTTCTTTGAAGATCTGGGTTGTGAAGCGAATATCCACGCCCTCATCCTATCACTGGCCCGATTCACCCGGATCCTTCCCCATCCGTCCAGCGTCGTAGAATCGTAAGTGAAGGCAAAGGATGGAATCTAGCGTTTTCTGGCTACGGGTGGCCGCGTGTCTCTACGCGGTGGGATTGCTGCACTCCATCCTGGTCCTGGTGCGCCATGGGCAAAGCGTCTTTCCGCTGGCCAAGGCCACCTTCCGCATCGCCGTCGTACTGCACACCGTGGCGATCGTCGAACGCTTCATGTTCGGGGACGGCTACCAGACCCTCAGCGTGTGCGCGCTCCTGATTGCCGTCGTCTTCTTGACGGTGGACTGGCGCTACCGTTTCGCCGGTCTTTCGGTGGTCTTGTTCCCCCTGGTGTTCGGCATGACGCTGGTGGCCGCGATGGAGCGTCCCGGGCCCGGCGCCAACGAACCGATGGGTCAGATCTGGCTGGGCGTCCACATCCTGCTGGTGCTGGCCGGATATGCGGCGCTGTCGCTTACCGCGGTGGCCGCCTGCGCGTATCTGATTCAGGAGCGGAGGCTGAAACGAAAACAGACCAGCTCGCTGCTCGAACGCCTGCCGCCGCTGGCCACGCTCGACAACCTGATCAGCAAATCGCTGGGCCTGGGCTTCGCGTTTCTGACGCTCGGCTTGATCTTCGGCATCATGTGGGCCGTGCTCTATTCCGGCAGCAGCAGCTGGATCGGCGACGCCCGCATCACCTTATCGCTGGTGACCTGGGCCCTGCTGCTGGTGATGATGATCCTGCGCGCTTCCGCGGGCTGGCGTGGCCGCAAGGCTGCGGTTATGGCGCTGGCTGTATTGGGCTGCTCGGCGCTCACCTGGGCCGCGCACGCGGGGTTGAGGACCACCCTGTTCCCATGAAGCTGCTCCTCACAGGCTTGAACCATCGCACGGCCCCGGTCGAAGTGCGCGAAAGGATCGCGTTCGAAGATCAGGCGCTGCCCCAAGCCCTGGACGATCTCAAGCGCTGTCCCGGACTTCTGGAAGGAATGATTCTCTCCACCTGCAATCGCGTCGAGGTCGCCGTGACGGCGGACGAGCAGGCCGACGTCGAATCGACGGTAGAGGGATTCCTGGCCGATTCCAGACACGTGGAGCGCGCCTGGGTCACTCCCTACCTCTATCGCTTCGACGGGCCGGAAGCCATCCGCCACTTGTTCCGCGTCGCGTCCAGCCTGGATTCGATGGTGGTGGGCGAGCCGCAGATTCTGGGCCAGCTGAAATCGGCCTATGCTCTGGCGAAAGCGCACGGGGCGGTGGGCGGATACCTGGGCCAGGTGATGGATCGCGCCTTCAGCGTCGCCAAACGCGTTCGCTCGGAGACGGACCTGGGCGAGAGCGCGGTTTCGGTGAGCTACGCCGCGGTAGAGCTGGCCCGCGAGATTTTTGGAAAGCTGCAAGGCAAGCGCGTGCTGGTGATCGGGGCCGGAAAGATGGCGGAGAGCGCCGCGCGCCATCTGCGCCGCGCCGGCGTTTCCGAAATCCTGGTGACCAACCGCACCCGCGAACGCGCCGAAGCCATGGCCCAGGATTGCGGAGGCCGCGTCATCGACTACGAATACTTTGAGGACACGGTGCCGGAAGTGGATATCGTGCTGGCCTCCAGCGGAGCGCCGCACTTTATCCTGACACGCGACCAGATGCGGTCCGCCATGTCGCGGCGCCGCAATCGTCCCATGTTTCTGATCGACATCGCCGTGCCCCGCAATATCGATCCAGCGGTCAATGAGGTAGACAGCGTTTTCCTCTACGACATCGACGATCTGGGCAAAGTGGTCGATGATAATCTGCGCGGCCGCGTCGAGACTGCCAAGGAAGCCGAAGAAATCGTCCGCGAGGAAGTCGACCGCATGGTCCTGCGGCTCAGGACCCGCGCGGCCGCCCCTGAAATCGCCATGCTGCAGGAGCAGTTTGAAACCTGGCGCAGGGGCGAGATCGAGCGGCATTATTCGAAGCTGGGTGCGCTCACGCCGCAGCAGGAGGAAGCCCTCCATCTGATCACGCGCGGTCTGATGAACAAGTTCGCCCACCGCCTGATCTCCGAGATCAAGCGTCCCAAATCTGAATCCCCGGGGGATACGTGATCGTCGTCGGATCCCGCGGCTCGAAGCTGGCGCTGTGGCAGGCGCATCACATTGCCGGACAGCTGAATGCTCTGGGCCACGAATCCCGGATCGAGATCATCAAGACCAGCGGCGACAGGATTCAGGACGTTCCTCTGGCCGAAGTGGGCGGCAAAGGGCTGTTCACCAAGGAAATCGAAGAGGCCTTGCTGGCCGACGCCATCGACCTGGCGGTGCACAGCATGAAGGATGTGCCGACCGAGCTTCCGGCCGGCCTGACCATCGCTGCCATTCCGGAACGCGAAGATCCGCATGACGCACTGATCGGCTGCACCGTCGCCCAGTTGCTCGACGGGATGCGAATCGGAACCAGCTCGCTGCGGCGCTCCTCGCAATTGCTGACGCTTAACCCCCGGCTATCGGTGGAGATGTTGCGGGGCAATGTAGACACGCGGCTGCGCAAGCTGGACGAGAGTCAATATGACGCCATCGTGCTGGCCGCCGCAGGCTTGCGCCGGCTGGGCTGGCAGGATCGTATTCGGGAGCTGATTCCGGTGGAGATCATGTGCCCGGCGGTCGGGCAGGGCGCTCTGGCGATCGAGACCCGCGACGACGGCGGGGCTGCGCAGCAGGTGGCCCGCCAGTTGGATCACCCCGCCACAAATATCGCCGTCACGGCCGAGCGAGCCATGCTCTCAGTGCTGGGCGGAGGCTGCCAGGTGCCCATCGGCGGCTACGCGTATGTGGAGGCGGGCGTGATCCACATGCGCGCGATCGTGGCATCGCCCGATGGCCGCCGTATCGTGCGCGCCGAACTTTCCGGTGTGGATCCCGCGCGGACCGGGGCTTCCATCGGTCGAAACCTTCTGGAGCAGGGCGCCGACGCGATTCTTCGGGCGATCGCTTGACCAGGCGCATGAAGGTTTACCTGGTAGGCGCGGGTCCCGGCGATCCCGGACTCATCACCGTCAAAGGCAAAAAGATCCTGGAGCGCGCCGATGCCGTCCTCTACGACAACCTGGCCAGCGAGCGGCTGCTGGAACACGCGCCTGCCGCCGCGGAGCGGATCTACGTCGGCAAGAAGCGCGCGCAGCATGAGATGTCCCAGGAAGAGATTTCCGCTTTGCTGATCGACCGCGCCCGCCGCGGCTGGACCGTGGTGCGGCTCAAGGGCGGCGATCCATTCATCTTTGCGCGGGGCGGGGAAGAGATCGAGGCTCTGGCGGCGGCCGGCATTCCCTTCGAGATTGTGCCCGGCGTCACCACGCCGTTGGGCCTGGCTGCCTACACCGGCGTTCCGCTCACCCATCGCCAACACACATCCGCCGTGACCTTCGTCACCGGCCACAACGTCGAAGCCATCGATTGGGGCAAAATCGGCTCGGCCGAAACCGTCGTGCTGTTCATGGGGCTGGTGAATTTTCCGGCCATCGCGCGGGAGATGATTGCGCGCGGGCGCTCTCCGAAAACGCCCGCCATGGTGGTTCGCTGGGCCACGCGGCCGGATCAGGAGACCCTGGTCGGGACTCTTGCAACGTTGCCGGACCAGATCGTTCAAAAAGCACTGAGGCCCCCCGCGACCATCGTGATCGGGGAAGTGGTGGCGCTGCGCGACCGCTTCAGCTGGTTCGAGCGCCTGCCGTTATTCGGGCAGCGCATCGTGGTCACGCGCGACCGTCGT
>DATIRX010000679.1:0-1974 GCA_035469225.1 Bryobacteraceae bacterium | reverse complement strand
ACACCGAAGCGGCCGGCATCGGGAACTTCCTTGAGCAGGATACGCGCGCCGCGCTCCTGCTTTTCGAAGGCCTGCACCGCTGCTGCAATGGAGCCCTGGATGATGTTATCGCCCAGAATTACGCAAATCTTCTCACCGTCGGCAAAGTGCTCGGCCAGGGCCAGCGCATCGGCGATGCCGCCCTCGCCTTCCTGGTAGGTGTAGTTGAGGTGCTTGAGCCCGAACTCCTTGCCGTTCGCCAGCAGGCGCAGAAAATCGCCGGAATTCCGGCCGCCGGTCACCAGCAGAATGTCTTTGATTCCGGCGTCCACCAGCGCCTGGATCGGGTAAAAGATCATGGGCTTGTCGTAAATCGGAAGCAGGTGTTTGTTAGTGATTTTAGTCAGAGGAAACAGACGGCTTCCGGTTCCTCCGGCCAGCACAATACCTTTCACGTAAGCTCCTTGGGGCGTTCGCACCGCAGCATCTATTCATCTAAGCACAGACCAAACATGCAGCGTAGACCGTAATCGAGTGCGAGAAACCTCCGGCTGGGGCCACTACTGATAGATGGCCCTGTTCCGGACCCGATCGGCCGCATTGTACGGGATTGATGCCTATCTGGTGGATGTGGAAGTGGATATGTATCCTGGCGCGGCGCAGAATTTCATCACGGTGGGAATGCCCGACACAGCCGTCCGGGAAAGCCGCGAGCGCATTAAATCGGCCCTGTTGAACTCCGGATTCGGATACCCCAACAAGAGCGTGACCATCAATCTGGCGCCGGCCAATGTCCGCAAAGAGGGTGCCGGTTTTGACCTGCCGATGGCCCTGGGCATTCTGGGCGCAATGGGTACGGTGGCGGCCAGCGACGCGCACCTGCTGGTCGGAGAGCTGTCTCTGGACGGCGCCATCCGGCCGGTGCGCGGAGCCCTTTCGATCGCGGCCTGCGCGCGCAAGCAGAAGATCGCGAATCTGCTGGTCCCGGCGGAGAACGCCTCCGAAGCGGCCGTGGCCGACGAAGTACGCGTGTTTGGCATGCGGCATCTGTGTGAGGTGGTCGCGTTCCTGAATAACCCCGGCCAGTTCACGCCTCACGTGCGCGATGTCCACAGTCCTCAGGCGGCGAACGCGTCGTCACTCGACTTCGGCGATGTGCGGGGTCAGCCGACTTCCAAGCGGGCGCTCGAGGTGGCCGCGGCGGGAGGCCACAATGTGCTGCTGGTGGGCCCGCCCGGTTCCGGCAAAACCATGCTCGCCAAGCGTCTGCCGGGCATCCTGCCGCCGCTGACGTTCCCGGAAGCGCTGGAGACCACGCAGATCCACAGTGTGGCTGGATTGCTCCCGCAGGGCGCGGGGCTTCTGGCGGAGCGTCCCTTTCGCGCGCCGCATCACTCGGTCTCGGACGCTGGATTGATCGGAGGCGGATCGGGAATGCCCCGGCCGGGAGAGGCCAGCCTGGCGCACAACGGGGTTCTGTTTCTGGACGAGCTGCCCGAGTTTCCGCGCAACGTGCTGGAGCAGCTGCGCCAGCCGCTCGAAGAGGGCCGCGTCACGCTGGCCCGCGCCCAGATGACGCTGGCCTTTCCGTCGAATTTCATGCTGATCGCGGCCATGAACCCGTGCCCCTGCGGGCATTTCTCCGATCCCACCCGGGAGTGCCGCTGCACCGGCGGTATCATCCAGCGTTATCTGGGCAAGATCAGCGGCCCCCTGCTCGACCGCATCGATCTGCACATCGAGGTTCCCGCGGTTCCCTACCAGGAGTTGCGCGGCAAAGAAGGCGGCGCCACTTCAGCCGACATGCGCGCCCGCGTGGAGCGCGTCCGGGCGATACAGCATGGCCGCGGTTTCTATAACTCCCAGATTCCGGTGCGCCAGCTGCGTAAGCTCTGCGCACTGGACGATGCGGGCGAGCGCACCCTCGAAATGGCTGTGCGCAGGATGGGCCTCTCGGCTCGCGCCCACGACCGCATCCTGAAAGTTGCCCGCACC
>DATIRX010000678.1:0-3714 GCA_035469225.1 Bryobacteraceae bacterium | reverse complement strand
TAGCCAGGTGGACAGCGGGCGGGCGCTGGTAACGTCGGCGTTCCCAGGGGCAGCCGCCAACTTCGTCCAGCTCACGCGGCTGGCAGTCGACCCGGGGATTTCGTGCGAAGGCGTAGGACGCCTTCAGAAGCCGGGAAAGAGCCCGGCTAAGCTGGTGTTCACCGCCATACAAATGGCGTTTGGGGATCAGGACCCAGCCATCCGCCTGGCCTATGGCCGGCTCGGCCGGGCCCTGGAGACGATGAAGGCCGGTTACCGTGACACCGTGTTGATGAGCATTTATTCATTAAACCGGGCGGTGGCGGAAAAGACTTACGCGCTGGCGGTGGAGTTTCACGGCCGCGCGGATAGCCCGGCGGGCTCGATCCAGATAGTCGAGGGATTACCCTCTCTGGACGCCACGGTGGCGATCGAAGTGGTGGCCGCCGGGCCTTGACACCATCCGCGTATAAGTGGTACTTTCTCCATGAGATACGCGGATCAGACCGATTACCTCAACGGATGTTTTCCGCGACCGGCCTCTGCCCTTGGGAGACCGGCAGGCTCGGGAGTCAATGACATGGCATACACGCTCAAAGTGAACGGGCAATCCAAGACTGTAGACGTGCCCGCGGATACGCCCCTCTTGTGGGTGCTCCGAGACGTTCTTGACATGAAAGGCACCAAGTTCGGCTGCGGAGCCGGGCTTTGCGGAGCCTGCACGGTCCACGTGAACGGCAAAGCGGTGCGCTCCTGCCAGACACAGGTGGGTACCGTGAAAGATGCGGTCACCACCATCGAAGGGCTCTCGGCGGACGGTACGCATCCAGTGCAGAAGGCCTGGATGGAAGTGGACGTCCCGCAATGCGGCTACTGTCAAGCGGGTCAAATGATGTCGGCGTCGGCCCTGCTGGCGACCAAGCCGCAGCCGACCGACAAAGACATTGACTCCGCCATGTTCGGCAACCTGTGCCGCTGCGGAACCTATCTGCGAATTCGACAGGCGATCCACCGCGCGGCGCAGCTGGCCTCAGCGCGTCCGGGCGTCACCGGCGGCGGCGCCGGAAGGGCCAGGGAGTAAGGGAGAACGATCATGAAAAAGAAAAACGTCGTGAAAAAGATAGATCGCCGCTCCTTTCTAACCGTGGCAGCCACCGGAACCGGCGGCGTGCTGTTCGGGCTGGTATTCAAGGCAGACGCCCAGCAGCCGGGCGCAGCCAAAGGCGCTCCTCCGGCCGGCGGGCGTGGCGGACCGGGCGGCTTCGGAGCACCTGCTGCTCCGCTGAAGACCACCGACTTCATCACAGTGAATGCGGACAACAGCGTCACCATCATCGCGAAGAACCCGGAAGTGGGGCAGGGCGTTCGCTCGCTGTTGCCGATGCTGATCGCCGAAGAGCTGGATGTCGATTGGAAGGACGTGAAGGTTGTCCAGGCCGATCAGGATCAGGCCAAGTACGGCGGCCAGATCGCGGGCGGCAGCACGGCGACGCCGACCAACTGGGTTCCCATGCGATTGCTGGGGGCGCAGGCGCGGGCGATGTTTGTGGCCGCGGCGGCGCAGACCTGGAACGTTCCCGCCGGCGAACTGACCACCGGATCGGGCAAGGTGATGCACAAGGCATCCAACAAGACGGCCACCTACGGCGAACTGGCTTCGAAGGTCGCCACCATGACGCCTCCGGATGCTGCGTCGATCAAATACAAAGACGCCAAGGACTACAAGATCATCGGACAGACCATCGTCAGCCCGGATCTTCCCAAGATCGTGACCGGCAAGCCGGTGTTCGGCATCGATCAGACGGTTCCCGGCATGCTGTATGCCGTGTACGAGAAGTGCGGCGTGTTCGGCGGCAAGGTGAAGACGCACAATCTGGACACGATCAAGACACTGCCGGGCATCAAGGCAGCGTTCGTGGTCGACCGTCCGGACATCACCGCGGCGGTGCTGCCGGGCGATCCGGGTCTCGAAAGCGGGATCGCGATCGTGGCCGAGTCGTGGTATCAGGCGAATTCGGCGCGCAAGAAGCTGCAAGTCACCTGGGACGAAGGCACTCGGGCCACTGCGGAACACAGCAGCACGGCGTACGCTGCCAAGGCGCAGACGATCGGCACAGGCGAGCCGATGAGCACCACGCGCAAGGACGGCGATCCGGAAGCAGCGTTGAAGACGGCCGCGAAGACGGTCTCGGCGAACTATTCGTATCCGTTCATTTCGCACGCTCCCCTGGAGCCGCAGAACTGCACGGCGCACTTCAAAGACGGCAAGCTGGAACTGTGGACCAGCAGCCAGATTCCGACCGGCGCGCGCGGCCTGGCTGCGGCGGCCTGCGGGATCGACCAGAGCGCGATCACGATCCACATGGTTCGCGGCGGCGGCGGGTTCGGCCGCCGGTTAACCAACGATTACGCAGCGGAAGCGGCGTACATCTCCAAAGAAGTGGGCGCACCGGTGAAGCTGCTGTGGACCCGTGAAGACGATATGAAGCACGACTACTATCGTCCGGGCGGCTACCAGTTCCTGTCGGCCGGCGTGGACGCGTCGGGCAAGGTGGTCGCGTGGCGGAATCACTTCGTCACCTACGGCGCCAAGAACGACGGTCAGGGCAAGGGCCCCGCGATCCAGTCTGTCAGCGCGGGCGGCATCGGAGCGACCGAGTTCCCGCAACCGTTCATCGAAAATTTCGCGCTGTACACTTCGGTGCAGCCGCTGGCGATCCGCACGGGTTCGCTGCGCGCACCCACCAGCAACGCGATGGCCTTCGTCACGCAGAGCTTCATCGACGAATTGGCCCACGCCGCCGGCAAGGATCCGGTGCAGTTCCGCCGCGATCTGTTGTCGCAGACCAAGCCTGCTCCGCCGCCCGCTCCGGGTGGCTTCGGCGGCGGCAACCCGTTCAACGCGTCCCGTATGCGGGGCGTTCTGGACCTGGTCGCCGAAAAGTCGGGCTGGGGCAAGAAGACTCTGCCCAAGGGCACCGCGATGGGCGTCGGATTCCACTTCAGCCATAGCGGCTATTTCGCTGAGGTCGCCGAAGTCACCGTCGTCAACAAGAAGGTGAAGGTGAACAAGGTGTGGGTGGCGGCCGATATCGGCAGCACCATCATCAATCCCGGCCAGGCGATGAATATGGCGCAGGGCGCCATCATCGACGGCATGGGCGCGATGATGGAGCAGGAGATCACCGTCGATCGCGGCCGCGTGGTGCAGGGGAATTTCGACACGCATCCGCTGCTGCGGATTTCCGCGGCTCCGTCCGACATCGAAGTCCACTACGTCTTGTCGAACAATCCTCCGACTGGTATGGGCGAACCGTCCATGCCGCCGATTCTGCCGGCGATCGCGAATGCGATCTTCACGGCAACCGGCGATCGCGTCCGGGCCCTGCCTTTCAAGAAGGCGGGCTATAGCTGGGCGTAGTGGTCTGGAAGGAAGTTTAGGGTGAAGAGGGAGGTGCGCAAGCGCCTCCCTTTTTCCTTTATGAGACGACGGATTCTAACTATTGTGCTGCTGGGCCTGGCGGCGGCCGCGGCGGTGTTCGCCGAAACCGACACGGTGCGTCTGGCATCGCCCGACGGGCAGCTGGAACTGCGGCTGTTTGTCGTGTCGCCCAAGGACGCCATTCTCGTGCGGATGGCCTACTCCGTGACGTTCCGCGGGAAGCTGCTGATGGACACGTCCCTGCTGGGGATCGCGATCCGCGATCAGGAGGTGTTTCTGGGGGAGACCGTCGG
>DATIRX010000677.1:0-3224 GCA_035469225.1 Bryobacteraceae bacterium | reverse complement strand
ACCTATGTTGTTCTCTTGGAGAACGAGATCGTGTACAGCCGGGAGTCCTGTGCCGGGGTCGCACGGTTCGCGAATGTAAGGGCAAGGTTGAGCGCAAACAGACTCACCGCGATCAGTTCGACAACGGCGGAGTATGGAAGCACGCGCCAGGCTCCCTGAGCGAACCCTTCATAGGCGGGGATTTCCGATGAGACCCGGAGTAAGCAGCCGAGGTTGATCAGCGAGCACGCCGCGAACATGAGCCGGGGGCTGTATAACTGCCGCTCACCGCAGAACGCCGGCAAGATCCGCGGGCCGATCGCGAAGATCATGCCGGCCAGAAACCCTACCGTAAGCGCATGGCGGGACGCGCCCCAAATTCCGCCGTTGCGGTCGGCACTGGAAGCCCACGCCGAAAGAAGGGAAGCGATCACCAGCCACACATAGCAGAACCGTATAAACACGGGAAACGCCGGATGCACGCCTTGCAGTAGCGGCGGCTTCTGAGCCCGCTCGAAGATGTTCAGCGCGAGCGGAACAGTGACGGATGCGATGATCAGGAATGCAGAGGCAATGTGGAAGTATCCGGCCAGAGCCGCGATAACCCCTAGCCCGCACCAGGCCAGCCCTGCCAGAAGATTTCCATCCAAGGCCGGTTTCAGTCCCATAAAGGCCGGCAGCCATCGGGCGTTGAAGCCCCAGACCGCCAGTACAGGGAATCCCCAGGTAGCCAGAACCAGGAATCGCTGGTCAAGCCCATGTGGAAACTCGGGAGTGTCACCAGCCATCGCCAGACGCGCGACGGTGGCGGCATTCAGCAGCAGCAGGATCAGGAATCCGACTGTCGAGGCGATCACGAGCACCATCCACGCCTCGATTCTCCGGCGCTCGCCGCCGCTCCGGTGTGTGCTGACGGTAACGAAGAAAATCAGAAACGCGGCAAGCTCAGCACCTGCAGAAAGCGGCAGAAGAATGCGCCAGTTCCAAAGACTGACATTCGCTACCCAGCGCAGGGCCACTCCGCAGGTCCACAGGCACCAGCTCAGCCATCCGCGGCTCAGCGCGAAAGGCGCGATCGTTCCCATCTTCGAGAGCGAGTAATACCCAATGCCGATGATGAAGGTGCCAATCCAGCCGAAGATCTGAGCGTGCCCGTGTGCCTGCAGCCATGAGGCGGAGAGCGAAGAAAGCCCCTTCTGGCTGCTGATCGAAATGAGGTTCCACACGCCCAGGAAGGTGCCGGGAAGCAACATGAACAGCAGTCCGGTGATCATGTACGCGGTTAGCAGATGTCGTAACCCGGCTTCGCGAAGCGGGTGTTGTGTGGGGACCGGGGGTGGCGGGCTTTGCACGTTCGACCTCGGCAGATCCAGTGCATCGGCAGGCCCAATCTCAAATCAATGATAAAGAAACACTTGGAATGCGAGCCTGCTTCCTGGGCGGATCCAATCGGGTGTGCTGACTCCAACCCGCTGGGGCAAACAGCGCAGCACCGGAAGACTGGGCATCCTGCCGGGAGAGTGTTCGCCGGAACAGATTACCGAAAGCGTTCCGGCAAGGGCAAAGAAAGACTTCTAAGCCACGTAATCACCGGGTTCTGGGAGAAGCCTGCCGGATCGAACCACCACCAGACGACTAACAGGACAGACAGCGAAACGACAAGCCACGCCAGCGTCTTGGTGAGCATTGCTACGCCGATCTACCGCCTCTCGGTGTGCTCGAATGCCCGCAGCCCGGTATGGTGCGGTAGACCCTGGATTTATTTCGGTCCCCGGCTTTCCGATCCGGCGGCGGACCGCTCCTCGGCACGGGCTCCGGCGAGAATGCCTGTCAGTCCGATGTTGCCCTCCTGGCAGGCGTACTCGTAGATCTTATCCGAAGTGCGCTGCAAAGGGATCATCAGGCTCCATGGCTTGGTCCAGGTCCCCGGGTCCTGGATCGTGATTTCGTATTTCAGGCTCTCCGGGCCAGTGCGGGTGAAGCGCTCCGTCACGTGGAGCTTTTCGCTGGACGCGCCCATGAAGCTCGCAGGTTTGTAGTTGGTGGTATCGACGACCAGCGTATCGCCTTCCCAACGGCCGCGCGAATCCCCCAGCCAGAACTGGACCGTGGATGGAAGATGCGGGCGTCCATCGAGCGGAATGATGCGGACGTCATGAATCATTTCCGTCCCGAAGGCCACCGTGTTGGCCGTCTGAACGATCTGAGAATAACTTTGGTAGCCCGCGGTCAGCTGCGGCGAGCCATACGTGATGCAACGTTCCTGCAAGGCTCGACCCTCGGGTCCGTCGGCCCGGCGGGAATACTCAAATCCATTGGCGGCTCGTCTCTTCTGACCCTCGGGTGTCATGGCGGGCAGCCGCCCGTCCGGCGGGTCGGTAATCAGCGAGGTTCGATTCTCCCATTCCCTCTCGACGGTCCACACCGAGCTGTAGTCGCCAGTCTCCCCGTCGACGCTTTTGAAACCCGAGGTGGTTCCCGTGACGTTTGCCCAGACGGTTCTGTAAACCGTATCACCGAAGGCCGCGTCGGAATTGCCGCCGCCGAAGAGCTCATGCGCCTTCTTCTTCAACGCTGCCACTTCCTGATCCGTCAGCAGCGCACGCCCCTGCAACTCCTTCGGCCGCTCAAGCGGAGTGGCGATGTTGTTCGCCCAGACTCCCTGAAGATCCGGGTGTCCGTCGGCGGTTCGGGGCACAGTCCAGGCTGGCTTGGCGGACTTGTTTGGCGCCGCGACTTGTCCCTGCGCCGTCGCAAGAAGCGCGGTGAATCCAACGGCAAAACCGAGGTGTCGATAGTTCATCTTCCCTCCAGGTATGTATAGTATACGCCTGGCTGAGGACGACGGCGACCGTCACACCATCCGCTTGTCACACCGGCGGCAGCCGCTGCTCCCCGCCGCCGGATAAGATAGCCAGATGAGACACCAGCGGCTGTTGCTCGTGTTCGCGGTTTTCGGGGCGGGCGCGCACGCGCAATGGTTGAACGTTCCGACGCCGGGAACGCCCCGCACCCGCGACGGCAAGCCGAACCTGGCCGCCAAGACACCGCGCGCCGCCGACGGCAAGCCGGACCTCTCCGGTGTGTGGCTGCATGAGATCACCTCCCTCGCGGAACTGAAACGGCTCTTCGGCGCCACCATCGATGCAGCCCTCTCCGTAGAAGTGCCGGGAATGGAAGTGGGCGTCATACACAAGTACGCTCGCAATATCCTTGCAGACTTCAAACCCGGAGAATCGCCGATG
>DATIRX010000676.1:0-2820 GCA_035469225.1 Bryobacteraceae bacterium | reverse complement strand
TGCGCGGGCACGTCCGGCAAAACCTGGTTCACTACGGTTCGAGGACCCGGAATGGACCGCACGATGCTCGCGGACGGCGTCGGAACCGCTGCTCTCGGGGAAATCTCCTTTACCGCCGGCTGTTCTGGCGGCACACTCTTTCGAAAGTAGCGGGGCCAAAGCGCTGCTGAAACAGCCAACAACCCAACGGCGCCCGCGGCCAGAAGATAGCGCGGCGTCGCGCTCCTCGAACCGGATGACTTGGGCTGAAAGACCGGCCGTGCAGCGGCGTTCCGTCGCAGAAACGCCTCCAGCTCCTCTACCGTCCACCGCTGTCCGGGATCCTGGCGCAGGCAGCTGGATACGGGTGCGCGCAAGCCTACAGGCAGGCTGTCGGGCAGGGTCGGGTTGGCCGCTCCAGGATCCCAGGAAGGGGCCTGCAGGGTGGCTGCCTTCACCAGAGTGACTCCCAGCGACCAGACATCGCCCGCCGGCGTGGCTCCGCTGGTGGCAATCTCGGGCGGGTCTCCTTGCTCCTGGAAATCCAGATCCCTATGCCATTCTCCCGCTGGCCGGACAGTATCGCTGGACATCTTGAGCTGATCGGCCACCGCCAGGATATTGGAGGTTTTTAAATGGCCATGCGCAAGTCCCTGATTGTGGAGGTAGGAGAGACCCTGCAGCACCGCTCCCAGCAGGTCCGTCACTTCCGCGGCCGCCAGGGGACGCCCCACCTGCGAGAGATTCTCCTCTGCGTACTCCATTAGGACGTATGCGCACGAGACGTCTCCGAGCGTGGCGCAGCCCATCTCAAACAGCTGCATCAGGTGCGGATGAAAAAGCGCAGCGGATTCTCTCCACCGGGATAGATATGCCTCGGCGGTGCTGGCATCGGCCGGGATGACTTTAATGGCAGCCTTGCGCGGCTCCGCGTCGGGGCGTTCCGTAAGAAACACGCCGCTGCGCTCGCTGCCGCCCAGGTACTTCAGGAGGCGAAACTTGCCGTCGACGATCTGGTTTTCCCACTCCTGCCAGGCCCAGGCCTGCTTGACGCCCATCATCATATCCATACCCCCCTTCGGTGTGGACTGCAAAGGGTCCAGACTAAACCCTAGAAAAAGGGAGATGGAAACCAGCCCTTTCGTTACACCCGTGGATCAGGCGACCGAGGCTTCTTTTTGCGTCAGGTACTCGGCGTAAGGACCCTTGAAGTCCTCGATTTGCCCGTTTTCGAAATGCCAGATGCGAGTGGCCACTTCGTCCACCAGATCGTGATCGTGCGTGACCAATAGCACCGTTCCATCGAACTTCTGAAGCGCGATGTTCAGGGCGTTGATCGATTCCAGGTCCAGGTGGTTGGTAGGCTCGTCCAGCATCAGGAAATTGGGTTTTTGCAGCATCAGGCGGCAGAAGATGAGACGCGCGGCTTCTCCGCCCGAAAGAACCTCGGTGCGCTTCATAGCGTCGTCTCCGCTGAACAGCATCTGGCCGAGCAGCCCGCGCAGCTCCTGCTGCGAGGAGCTCGGGTCGAACTGATGCAGCCATTCCACGATGGTGGAGCCCGGACGGATCGACTCTTTGTGATCCTGCGAGAAATATCCCACCGTTGCTTCGTGCCCCCACATGACCGTGCCGCCGTCCACCGGGAACTCGCGCTCGGCCGCATCCACGAACCCGGTCGCAGTGCGGAGCAGCGACCTGAGCATGGTGGTCTTCCCGGCGCCGTTGCGCCCCAGCAGCCCGATCTTTTCGCCGCGGGCGATAGACGCGCTGAAGTTCTGAATCACCTTCAAGTCGCCGTAGGACTTCGAGAGGCCCTTGATTTCGAGAGGATGCCGCCCGGAGGGACGCACATTCTCAAAACGAATATAGGGCCGTTGGATGTTCGAGCGGGCCAGCTCGGAGGTCTGCAGCCGCTCCACTTCCTTCTTGCGCGAGGTGGTCTGCGCGGAGCGTGTGCCGGCCGAGAATCGCGCGATGAACTCATTCAGCTGCGCGATCTTCTTTTCGCGCTGGGCGTTGCCGGCCTCCACGCGCGCGCGGATTTGGGTCTTAGCCAGCACCATGTCGTCATAGGCGCCGGTATAGGTGATGATGCTTTGATAATCGATGTCCGCGGTGTGCGTGCAGACTTCGTTCAGAAAATGCCGATCGTGCGAAATCACCAGCAGGCAGCCTTGATAATTCAGCAGGTAATTCTGGAGCCAGTGAACCGAGTCCAGATCCAGGTTGTTGGTGGGCTCATCCAGCAGCAGCACGCTGGCGTGGCTGAACAGCGCTTGCGCCAGCAGCACCCGCACCTTCTGGCCGCTCTGCAGCTCCGACATCTTGCGTTCGTGCAGCTCTTCGGGAATATCCAGGCCCCGCAGCAACGTGGCTGCGTCAGCCTCCGCCGTGTAGCCGCCCTCGTCCCCGACGATCCCCTCCAGCTCGCCCAGACGCATGCCGTCTTCGTCGGTCCACTCGGCCGAGCGGGCGTAGAAGGATTCGCGCTCCTGCAAGGCGTCCCACAGCGGAGCGTTCCCCATGATCACCGTGTCCAGCACGCGGAACTCGTCGAAGGCGAACTGGTCCTGGCGCAGGATGCCGATCTTCTTGGGCCGCGTGACCGAACCCTTGGAGGGTTCAATCTCACCGGTCAGGATCTTCATGAACGTCGATTTGCCCGAGCCGTTGGGCCCGGTAATGGCGTAGCGCCGGCCCTGGAGGAACGTGACGTTCACGTCTTCGAACAGAATGCGGGCGCCGAAGCGCATGGAAAGGTCGTTTACAGAGATCAAGTTAGTAGGTATTTCCGATGATTTGCCGATCCAGCCAGCAGCACCGCGGGCGATCCGGCTT
>DATIRX010000675.1:0-1643 GCA_035469225.1 Bryobacteraceae bacterium | reverse complement strand
CGAGGGACCGGCCCTTCTCATCCTATCTGGCCACCACATTCTAAACAACTTACGGTCATCCTCAACCCCGAGTTTGTTCCATTTTGCTCTGCTGGAGTTCGTCTCTGTTCCCATCCCACGGGCGAAACGGTTTTGGCACGGACCGAAAGTCAGTTCATTTCCTTGCTACGTGGCTTTGGTCCGAAGAACCCGGCAAAGAAACAAAGGTCGGCTCGCGCCCCGGCTCATGACAGAACTGTGACAAACACCTGTTTTCAGGAGGCGTACAATCGATTAACGCAGAACGCGGTATGACCGATGCAGCTCCCGTCCCGCCATCTTGTTTGGTTGACCGTGGCGCTGTTCGCTCCGTGCGCCGCCCTGGCTGTGCTCGCGGTGCGGCTGATGGACCAGGACAAGCAGTTGTCGACGCGGCGCACCCAGGAGGCCCAGGAGCGCCGTATAGAGGACGCTCGACGGGCATTGTTGACGGAACTGGAAGCCTACCGCTCCGATAGGAAGCCCGCGGCCTTTGGCGGTGCGCTGCGCTCTGGACGCATCGTTCTTCCCTGGGACCAGCCACGTGATCATTCGAAGGAGCACGGGCAGCTTGAAGAGGCTGTACGCACGAACAACGGCGCCGCATTCCTACGATTAGCGGCGCTCCCGCCGGACGTGACCGATGATTTCGCGGTCCCGATCGCCCTCTACGCCATTCCACGGCTGGCTCGCGATGCGCGTTCGCGGATGTTGGGGTCCACGGCCACCGCGATGCTTCGAGATCCACTTCCGTATTCGCCGGCTGCTTTGCATCTGCTCCGATCCCTAGCAAAGGAGAACCAACTGGAAGAGCTTTCAGTCTCTTTGGAAGAAGCCTGTCGCAATGGCGAGGCCGCCGAGAGATTCCAGGCCGCGTACATGGAAGGTGGGGGTGCGGACCCAGCCCGGTGGCTCTCCTGGGGATCGCCGCTATTCCTGATCGGGTTTACACCGGAACAGGACGGCTCATTCTCCTTTCGCGCTGTTTCCGCAACTCAGCTATCCAAGCACGTTTCGCGAGATGCGGGCTACTTGCTGGGAGACCCCTTTCCGGGGCTGCGCGTGCAACTCGGATCTGCGCCTCCCTTGCAAGAAGGACTCAGCCGGGCGGCTCTCGGGACGATACTTGGCGCAGCCGTCTTCCTCGCACTTCTGGGCGGACTACTCCTGTGGCGCGATTTCCATCGCGAACGGCAGCTTGCCGGGCTCCGGACGCAGTTCATTGGAAGCGTTTCCCACGAGCTTCGCACGCCCCTCACTGCAATCCGCATGTTCATCGAGAGTCTGCGGATGAACCCGGATCTGGACGTGGGTATACGTGCTGAATATCTCGACACGATGCAGAGAGAAAGCGAGCGGCTGTCGCGTCTGGTCAACAATGTTCTGGAGTTCTGCCGGATTGAGCGTAACACCAAATCGTACGCCTTGCGCTCTTTGTCCCTCAAACGAGCCGTGGGCTCCGTGATCGCTACATTCCAGCCAGTGATGGAGCATGCCGGATATCAACTGAGCACTTCGCTGGACGATGACGTTCCCGAACTGCGAGCGGACGCGGATGCGATCGAGCAGGCGATTGGTAACCTGCTGGCCAACGCCATGAAGTACTCGGGCGACAGCCGCGACAT
>DATIRX010000674.1:0-11112 GCA_035469225.1 Bryobacteraceae bacterium | reverse complement strand
GCGAAAACCAGCTTTAACGCCGGCGGCGAGAAACTTACGCCGCTCAACATCGCCACGTCCTATAACAACTATTACGAGTTCGGCACCGGCAAGAGCGAGCCTGCCAAGAACGCGCCGAAGTGGCGCCCCAGCACTCCCTGGACAATTCGAATCGAAGGCGAAGTGCTCCAGCCCAAGACCTTCGATATCGATCAGATTCTGAAACTCGCGCCGCTGGAGGAACGCATCTACCGGCATCGCTGCGTGGAAGGCTGGTCGATCGTGGTGCCGTGGATCGGCTTTTCCTTCAGTACCCTGCTCAGGCAGGTCCAGCCGACCGGCAAGGCCCAATTCGTCGCCTTTGAGACGTTCTATGATCCCAAGGAAATGCTCTCGCCCCGCCAGGCCGGCATTCAGCTTCCCTACGCCGAAGGCCTCCGCCTGGACGAAGCCATGCATCCTCTCGCGCTGCTGACCGTCGGCATGTATGGGGAGACCCTGCTGAACCAGAACGGGGCGCCCATCCGGCTGGTGGTGCCCTGGAAATACGGGTTCAAGAGCATCAAGTCGATCGTGCGGATCCGCTTTACGGAGAAGCAGCCCGTCACGGCCTGGAGTCAGAGCTGGCCGGCGGCCTACGGCTTTTACTCCAACGTCAACCCCAACCGCGAGCATCCCCGCTGGAGCCAGAG
Organism: Bryobacteraceae bacterium; assembly: GCA_035469225.1. Classification (GTDB taxonomy): domain Bacteria; phylum Acidobacteriota; class Terriglobia; order Bryobacterales; family Bryobacteraceae; genus Palsa-187. The sequence goes on along the minus strand of DATIRX010000674.1, from coordinate 10,441 downwards.
GGATGAGGAGCGGTTGGGCGAGGGAACCGTGTTGAAGCCCAAGGTCATCCCGACCCAGATGTTTAACGGGTACGGCGAGCAGGTAGCCAGACTGTACTCAGGCCTGGACCTCGCCCGCAACTACTGATTTCGGGAATACATCTCCCCCGCCGCCGGATTCCCGCTGTGGAGTTACTATGGAATGGGAGAATGTGAATCATGTTGATCAGGAAACCTGCCGACCTGCGCTATTCCGACGTTACGCCTAAGGAAGTGTATCTGAACCGCCGGCGTTTTATCGGCGCGGGCGCGGCGACGCTGGGAGCCTTGGCTCTGCCATCCGTATCGCTGGCCACCACCAAGATCAACAGCCTGGTGCAGGCCGGTCCGTATCACAACCTCGGCAACGAAAAGCCTTCGCCCAAGGCCACCGTCACCGGCTACAACAACTTCTACGAATTCGGAACGGGCAAAGAAGATCCGGCGCAGAACGCGCCGAAATGGAAGGTCCCCGCGGAGTGGAACATCCGCATCGAAGGCGAGGTCATGCAGCCCAAGACGCTCAGCCTGGACCAGGTGATGAAGCTGGCTCCCGCGGAAGAACGCATCTATCGTCATCGCTGCGTGGAGCGCTGGTCGATTGTGGTGCCATGGATCGGATTCTCCCTGAGCACGCTGCTGAAGCAGGTGCAGCCGACCGGCAAGGCCAAGTACGTGGCCTTCGAGACGTATTACGATCCCAAGTCCATGCTGTCGCCGCGCGAAGCCGGCATTCCGTTTCCCTACGTCGAAGGATTGCGCCTGGACGAGGCCATGCACCCGCTGACGCTGCTCTCCTTCGGAATGTACGGCGAGACCATGCCCAACCAGAACGGCGCGCCGATTCGGCTGGTGATTCCGTGGAAGTACGGCTACAAGAGCATCAAATCCATCGCCCGCATCCGCTTCGTGGAAAAAGAACCGCCCACGGATTGGGGCATGTATTCCTCCCGCGAGTATGGCTTTTACTCCAACGTGAATCCGGAAGTGGATCATCCGCGCTGGAGCCAGAAGGTTGAACAGCGTCTGGGCAGCGGGTTCCTGGGACAGGGCGCTCAAATGGCCACCGTGAAGTTCAACGGCTATGGCGAGCAGGTCGCCAGCCTCTATAGCGGCATGGATCTTCGCGTCAACCACTAAACCCGAACCGCGAACGCCAGAGAGCGGCCATGAATCGATTCCTCTCCAGCAAGTGGACCAAGCTGGCCTTGTTCCTGCTGAGTCTGGTTCCGCTCGGCATCCTGCTGTGGCTGGTGTGGCAGGCGTACAGCACCGGCAACCCGACCGACTACGTCACGGCCAACCCCATCGAATACATCACCCACTACACCGGCGACTGGACCATTCGTTTCATTTGCTTCACTCTGTGCATCACGCCTTTGCGCATGCTGTCCAACCGGCCGCAGATCACGCGCTTCCGTCGCATGCTGGGCCTGTTCGCGTTCTTCTACGGATGCCTGCATTTCACCGTGTGGCTGGTGCTGGATCCGCGCCAGAACACCATTGCCGCCATCTGGGAAGACATCGTCAAGCGGCGTTACATCACCGTCGGCATGCTGGCGCTGCTGGCCATGGTTCCGCTGGCGATCACCTCCACCGCAGGCTGGGTGCGCCGCCTTACCTTCAAGCGCTGGAAGCGGCTGCACCGCCTGGTCTACCTGACCGCCGTTGCCGCCGTGATTCACTACTACTGGCTGGTGAAATCCGATGTCCGGCTGCCGCTGATGTATGCAGCGATTGTGGCGGTGCTGTTGGGGTACCGGATCGTGGCCTGGATGCGCAAACGCAACGCGCCCGCGGGCCGCGCGCCGCAGCCGACCATATCAGTGGGTTGAATCAACTTGTTGAATGCGCTTCTGAGGCCGGAGCAGCCACCACCGCGACGCAATTCCGTCCCTCACGCTTGGCCTTGTAAAGCGCCTCGTCGGCCAGGCGGATCAGGTCGTCCGCGCCCAGATCGGAATCCGGCCGCCAGCTGGTCGCTCCGAAGCTGCACGTAACCATGTGCGACACGTCGTCGATCATCATCGGCTCGTTGGCGATTGCCGCGCGCAAGCGCTCACTCTGATTGCCCGCGCATCGCTCGTCGCAACCTGGAAGAATAATGAGGAACTCTTCCCCGCCGTAACGGCCGATGGAATCGTACGGACGCATCGCGGTGGTCATGCGGCGGGTAAACTCGCGCAGCACGGCATCCCCGGCGAAGTGGCCGTAGGTGTCGTTGATCGATTTGAATCGATCCAGGTCCGCCAGCACGACACCCACCCAACGCTGTTCCCGGGAGGCCCGCGACAGCTCCCTCTGCAGCACGTCCAGAATCGAAGAACGATTCCAGATCCGCGTCAGAAAATCCTTGGTGGCCTGGTCTCTCAACTCCTCGCGCGCGGCCACCAGCTCGCGGTGAAGATCCAGGATGCGCGTGCCGGTGCGCAGCCGGACCTTGAGCTCATGCTGGTCGAAGGGCTTGGTCAGGTAATCGTCCGCGCCGGATTCCAGACCGACGATCAAATCCTCCCGCTGGCTTTTCGAGCTGAGCAGGACGATGTAGGTGTAATCCAGCTCTCGATTCGTGGAGCTTTCCCGCACGCGGCTGCACACTTCGGGCCCGGTGAGCCCCGGCATCACCCAATCCAGAATCGCCAGGCGGGGAGGATTCTCGCCTTGCAGAACATTCCAGGCTTCCAGCCCGTCGGCGGCGACCACCACCTCATAACCCCACTTGCGCAGCGTGGCGTCCAGGAGGTGCCGGGAAACGATACTGTCGTCGGCGATCAGGATCCGCATGGGTACCCTAGAATTATATCGGCAGGTTGTGGCTTTAGCCTCAATTTTAAGGCGCGGCCCATGTCCGGCTCGCGTTATCATAGGGTTTAAGCCGTTTCGCCGCAAGGAGAGAGTGCATGCAGAATTCCGTCCTGGTCCCGATGGTGGTCGAGCAAACCTCGCGAGGGGAGCGAGCCTTCGACATCTATTCGCGCCTGCTCAAGGAGAACATCATTTTCCTGGGCACGCCCATCGACGACAACGTGGCGAACCTGGTGATCGCCCAGATCCTGTTTCTGTCGGCCGAAGACCCCGAAAAGGACATCTCGCTCTATATCAACTCTCCGGGCGGGTCGATCACGGCCGGTTTGGCCATTCTCGATACCATGCGGCTGGTTCAGCCCGACATCATCACGTATTGCGTGGGACAAGCAGCTTCCATGGCGGCGGTCCTGCTGGCCTGCGGCACCAAGGGCAAACGCTACAGTCTCCCGCATGCGCGCATCCTGATTCACCAGCCTTCCATGAGCGGACTGGCCGGGCAGGCCACCGACATCGATATCTACGCCCGCGAGATCTTGCGGATGCGCGAGACGCTCAATGAGATCCTGGCCAATGCCACGGGCCAGCCGGTGGATAAGATTTCCCGGGATGTGGATCGCGATTACATTCTGGAGCCGACCCAGGCCCTGGAGTACGGCATGATCGATCACATCATCGAAACCCGCTCCCTCCAGCCGGTCACGAAGTAAGTTACCGCGGGGTGAGCTTCGCTGGGATCTCCGCCGGCACGGGCGTCACTTCCGCGGGTGCGATCCCGGTTACCTTCACATCAATCGAGACAATGTGGGGCGGCGGCACGGGCCGCGAGATCCACCAGGCGGCGGCCAGCGTGATCAGCAGCGCCGCTGCAGCCGAGGTCCATTTCCACCAGGGCTGCGCGGGTGGGTGTGCTGGCGGAACTGAAACTTCGGATTCTTGGTAAATCATCGCGTGAGATCGTAGCTGCGCTGTCCCTTAGTCCAGTAAAGCACGGAGTGGTCGGCGAAGAAGTCGGGGCCGGGCGCGTCCATTTCGAATCCCGATGCACTCAGCGGGACTCCCGATGCGGCGGCGGCCCGCGTCAGGTCCGGACGGTCGGCTGCCCCGCGCAGGTCCAGCATCACCCGGCGTCCCGATTCCCGTAACGCGGCAAAAACGCCCTGCTGATACATTTGCACCGGTTCATCGCCGGCTTCCACCTGCAAGCCTCGAATCAGCGGACAGTTGTCGAGGATTCCGCGGATTCGGCTGAATAACTCCTGCGGATCGCCGGCCAGACCGCGGATGCCCATAACGAAATCGACTCCATATTCGGAGGCGGTTTCAGAAAGAATTCGCAGGCGCTCGATATCGGCGCCGGCCAGCGGAAGCACCAGGGTGAGGCGATTCAGCCGGCTCCGCGCCAGCATCTGAAAATATTCCCGCCAGCGATCGTCCGACGTGAACCAGGGCTGCGTCAGATCGTAGGCGCGCAGCGACATGCGGACCGCGCGCACGGCCGCATCCGGTTTTCCGCTGGCGGCTTTCAGGCGGCCCGTGGCGCGAATCTGCCCGGCCGCTTCGATTAGCCCGTACATCAGGCCCCGCAGATCCCCGCCCGTCACACGCGCGACACCGGTTTTGTACAGCGTAATGCGATACGTTTCCGGCGGGTCCAGGCTGAGCTCGGTATCCACGCGCAGCTTGAGTTTGCGCTCGGCCAGCGCCGCATCGAACTCGGCTTTGCCGAAATCGACCGGCCCAGCGGCATGAACGGAAGCAATCCCCAGGAGGAAACTAATCCACCACCGCACTCCAGCCCCGGCGCGACAGGTTGAAATAGATGACGGCGAAGCCGGCCGCTCCCATCGCCAGTAGCGCGAGTCCCATGGTCGTCTCATGCAGCAAAAGTTTCCCGGTGCCGAACAGCGCGCCATAGATCAGCATACAGCCTCCCCCCCAGCACAGGAGATTGGAAAGCCCATCCTGTGAAGGCTGGACCTCGGGCGCAAGCTCGGAAATCGGAGCCCACCCCGTCTTGGACGGGCGTGTCCGGCGATAGAAAGCCACCAGCACGTCTTTTTTCTCCGGTTCCGTGAGGAACGTCACGGCCAGCCACACCACGGTGGTGATCGCGACGGTCGTGATCATCAGCCAGGCGAAATCCAAGGGCTTGTCGCTATCCAGCTTCCAGAAGACTTGCAGCCCTACGGATACCAGGAACGCCGTCAGCATGGCCGAGACTTCGCTCCAGGCGTTGATGCGCCACCAATACCAGCGCAGCAGGAGCACGCCGCCCGTACCGGCGCCGGTGACCAGCAGCAGCTTCCACGCGCCGGCGATCGAATCGAGATAGAACGTCACGACCGCGGACACCAGCGTCAGGAAGATGGTCGCCACCCGCGAGATGGTCACATAGTGCGCCTGGCTCGCGGCAGGCTTCAGGAAACGGCGGTAGAAATCGTTGACCAGGTAACTGGCGCCCCAATTGAGCTGCGTGGCGATGGTGGACATGTAGGCCGCCGCGAACGCCGCCACCATCAGGCCCCGCAGCGAGGGCGGCAGCGTCAGAATCATCACGCGGATGTAGCCGGTCTCGGGTCTTTCCAATCCTGGGAACAAAATAAGCGAGGCGAGTCCCACCAGAATCCAGGGCCATGGCCGGATCGCGTAGTGGGCCACGTTGAACCATAGCGTCGCCAGAAGGGAATTCTTTTCGTCCTTGGCGCTCAGCATGCGTTGTGCGATGTAGCCTCCGCCGCCCGGTTCGGCTCCCGGATACCAGGTGGCCCACCAGTTGAGCGATATGTAGACCAGGAACGTCAGCAGCGGCATCCACGCCGAATTGAGGTCGGGAACGAAACTCAGCACGGAGCCTTGTCCGCGCGCCGCGTCGATCAGCTGTAGTTTCTCTTTCATCTGATCGATGCCGCCTACGGCCCGCACCGCGAATACAGCCAGCACGATCACCATGCCCATCTTGATGGCGAACTGGAACAGGTCCGTCACCAGCACGCCCCATAGTCCCGAGAGCGTGGAAATGAGCGACGTCATCACAATCAGCCCGATCACGATCGCCAGGGCTTGGATCTTGGTGATGCCTAAGATCAACATCAGGATGTCCACCATCGCTTTGTTCACCCAGCCGAGGATGATGCAGTTGATGGGGATCCCTAAGTACAGTGCCCGGAAACCTCGCAAAAAAGCGGCGGGCCGCCCGGAATAGCGGATTTCCGCGAACTCGACGTCCGTGGTTACACCCGAGCGCCGCCACAGCCGCGCGTAGAAAAACACGGTGAGCATGCCGCTCGAAACGAAGCACCACCACAGCCAGTTGCCCGCGATTCCGTTGGCCGCGACCATGCCGGTCACCGCCAGAGGCGTGTCGGCCGCAAAGGTGGTGGCCACCATGGACGTGCCCGCCAGCCACCACGGGACATTTCTCCCCGACAGGAAAAACTCATCCACGCTCGACTGCGCGCGCGACTTGTAATAGAAGCCGACCGCGATGTTGAACAGGAAATACAGGGCGACAATACCCCAATCGACGGCGGTGAGCTGCACTCAGGGGATTATACGACGCGCCCGTTTCGCGCCGTGGCCGTCCGATTGCATGCTCTCCCGGCGATGGCACTCCCTGGAAGCCTTAAGTGGTTGGCTCTGCTAGGCGCCTCGAGCGCACTGTGGGCCGCGGATGCGCGAAATGGAGCAGTTGTACTGGAACAGCAGGGCTGCCAGGAGTGTCATCCGGTTCGCGGGCAAGGCCTGGGACATGAGCCTCCCCAGGTGGCCCGCGACCTGGGGCAACGGCTGGCCCCGACCTATGGCCCTCATACGCTGGCCAGCGCTCTCTGGAACCACACTCCGGCCATGGGGGCGGAGCTCGCGGCTCGCGGTGTTACGCCTCCGGCCGCTACCGAATCGGACTGGCAGGATCTGTTCGCCTACTTCTACTCTTTGCAGTTCGATGAGCCTCCGGCCGACGCGGGCCGCGGGAAACAGGTTCTGGTTAACAAGCGGTGCACTGACTGCCATGCTCTGTCGAAAGACTCGACCGGGCGCGGCCCGTCCGTTCCGGACTGGGCTCCTATGGAGGATCCGGCGGTGCTGGTCTATCAGTTGTGGAATCACGCGTTGTCCATGAAGAGAACCTTCGCCGCCAATAAGATCGAATGGAAAACGCTGACGGGCCGGGATCTGGTGGATCTCACGGCGTACGTCCAGAACGTCCAGAAGCTGGCCCCCAACCGCACGTTCTCGCTGCCTTCTCCGGAAAGCGGCAAGCCGCTGTTCGATGGCAACTGTGGTGTCTGCCACCGGGATTCTCTTTCGCTCGCGATGAAGCTTCGGAACAAGACCTGGATGGACATCGGCGCGGACATGTGGAATCACGCGAAGAAAATGCCCACCGTCCGCATGCTGGACCCCAGCGACATGCGGAAAATCCTGGCGTATGTCTGGCAGGTGCAATATGACGGACCGCCCGGGAACCGCACGCTCGGCCAGAAAGCCTTCGTCGAAAAGGGATGCGCCGAGTGCCACCGGGATCCCCTTCCGGGAGGGAAACCAATCACGGCTTTCTCGATCGTCGCCGCCGCTTGGGGTCCGGGCCGCCAGGCGCATCAACGGATCCTGGCCCGCGGATCCGCGTGGCCGGCCTTGTCTCCAGCCGATGTCTCCAACGTGGTGGCCTACCTGAATGCGCGCAATCCGGCCCGATGAACTGCGCCAAATGGCACGACCCGCGTAAAATAGCGATTTGCGGTACTTCTTCTATCCCCACATTCCTGACTGCCGTCGGATCCTGCTGATCGAAAGTGGATCGCGGCGCCTGATCGAGAAGGTCATCCCCCATCTGCACGATCTGTTCGGTGAGGATGTCGAGATCGATCTGGTCACCTGCTACGCCGGAATCCCGGCCGGAGTCCAGGGCCGCGTCTTTAACGTGAACGACTACGGCGGCGCTGCCGGCCGCAATGCATTGTGGGCGGATCTGGCGCAGCGCGAATATCGCGTAACCGGCGTCGTCTGCGCGGCCGAGCCCATCCTGACCAAGTGGAAGTGGTGGCTGGCCGCCAAGGTTCCCGCGAAGATTTTCATCATCAATGAAAACGCCGACTACTTCTGGGTGGATCGTTGGCACTTCGGCCAGCTGCGGCGTTTTCTGGTGTACCGGCTGGGGCTCACGGGAGCGGCTGCGGTGCCTGCGCTGGCGCGTCTTGCGTGCTTTCCGTTTACACTCGCGTGGCTGTTGTTGTACGCTGGCACGGTGCACATGAAAAGGAAGCTTCGACAATTATGAAAGCCGTCTTTATCGAACAGCCCGGCGGGATTGACGCCCTGCGCTACGCCGATTTCCCCACGCCCAGGCCCGCGCCCGGCGAGGTGCTGGTGAAGATCGCCTATTCGGGCGTGAATTTTATAGACACCTACCATCGCAGCGGCCTGTACAAACTTCCCTTGCCGGCGGTGATCGGCTCGGAAGCCTCCGGGAAGGTCGAGCAGCTCGGTGAAGGCGTCACGCAGTTCAAGCTCGGCGATCGCGTAGCGTACACGCTGGCGCGCGGCTCCTATGCCGAGTACCAGGCGGTTTCTGCGGCGCAGGCCGTGAAGATCCCCGACCATGTCGATGACGCTACCGCGGCCGCGTGCATGCTGCAGGGCGCCACCGCGCACTACCTGACGCATTCGACCTTCCCCTTGAAAAGGGGACAGACGACATTAGTTCACGCCGCCGCGGGCGGTACCGGACGGCTGCTCGTGCAAATGGCCACGATGATCGGCGCGCGCGTCATCGGAACCGTGGGCTCGGAGGAGAAAGCCAAACTCGCCAAAGGCGACGGCGCTTCCGACACGATTCTCTACAACCAGCAGGATTTTGTCGCTGAGACCAAGCGCCTGACCGGCGGCCAGGGTGTGGATGTGGTCTATGACGGCGTCGGCCAGGCCACGCTGCTCAAAGGCTTCGATTGCCTGAAGACGCGCGGCATGATGGTGGCGTTTGGCCAATCCAGCGGTCCGGCCGCTCCCATCGATATCCTGCTGCTGAGTCAAAAAGGATCGCTGTACGTCACCCGCCCCACTCTGTTTAACTACCTCGCCAGCCGCGAGGATCTGGAGTGGCGCACGTCCGACCTGTTCCGCTGGATCGGCGACGGCAAGCTCAAAATTAATATCGACAAGGCGTATCCGCTGGCGGAAGCCGCCCAGGCGCATCGCGATCTGGAAGGCCGCAAAACCACGGGTAAACTGCTCCTGAAGGTTGCTTGACCAGCGCAAAGGGCGCGGCGCGCACAACCGAGGGGTGCTAGGCACGATCGCGCCGCGATCCGTTTTGCGCGTTAAGAATTAGCGCGCCAGCGTGACAATCGCCTGGGCTTCGGCGGACAGCCCCAGGCCCACCGGACCCACGCCCTCGGCGGTCTTGAACTTCACCGATACCTTCTCGATTTCCAAGGTCAGCGTATTCGCCAGCGACTCCCGGATGGGATTCCGGTAGTCCTTGAGCTTAGGCCGCTCGAGAATCACCGTCGCATCCACACACAGGATGGCGAAACCGCATTCGCGCACCAATTCGGCGGTATGCACCAGGAATTGGAGGCTGTCGGCGTCTTTCCATTGCGGATCGGTGTCCGGGAAATGCACTCCGATATCTCCCAGCGCGGCCGCGCCCAGCAGCGCATCGGTGATGGCGTGCGCCAGGATATCGGCATCCGAGTGGCCCTCCAGCCCCATCTCGCCCGGCACGGTGACCCCCCCCAGAATCAGCGGCCGTCCGGCCGCCAAGCGATGGGTGTCCCAGCCCAGCCCCGTGCGGATCTCGTTCACAGAATTTCACTCACGATGCGGTTTGCCCTGCCACTTCTCCGGACAGGAACAAGCGCGCCAGTTCCATATCGGTAGGCTTGGTGATCTTGATGTTGCGGTCGCTGCCCTGGACCACTTGAACGTCCTGCTCCTCCAGGCGCTCCACCAGGCTGGATTCGTCGGTACCGGTGAAGCCGTCTTTGGCGGCCTGGGCGAAGGCGCGCTTGAGAAGCTCGAAGCGAAAGACCTGCGGAGTCTGCGCCATCACCAGGTGCTCGCGCGAGAGCGTCGCGCGGATCTTGTTCTTATGCACCTGTTTGATGGTATCCACCGGCACGATGCCGACGATGGCCGCACCGCTCTTGGCCGCTTCGGCAATGACTCTTTCGACCAGTTCGGAATCGATAAACGGGCGCACGGCATCGTGCACCGCCACCAGATCGGTGTCGGATGCCAGGCTCGCCAGTGCGTTTTCGACGGATTCCTGCCGCGAGCCGCCGCCCTCCACCACCCGCACCGGCTTCGAAGGATGCTCCTGATGGATCAGCCCGCGCGCCCAATCCATGTCTTCAGCGCGCAGAGCGACCACGATTTCCGTGACCGAGGGGCACAGTAGAAACTTGCGAATCGTGTGGATCAGAATTGGAGCGCCCTCCAGCAGCATGAATTGCTTGCGGCTGGTGCCGGATTTCTCACGGCCCATACGGGTTCCCAGGCCGGCTGCAGGGAGGATTACGGATACGTTCATTGGCGACAGACTCTTACAGGCGAACTACTGATTGTAATGAATTCGGGGGCGCTTTGCTTGGGGAAAACCGATAAGATAGTCGCG
>DATIRX010000673.1:0-2222 GCA_035469225.1 Bryobacteraceae bacterium | reverse complement strand
GACAGCCACGTGGGTGGCGCCGCCCTTGATCATGCCCAGCACGGACGCGAGCACGCCCCGGACTGCTGCGATCTCGCGACCGTCCTGATCCCGCGCCGAGGGCAGCGCATAGTAGTGCCGGAACAGCTCGTATGTGCCGTCGATCAGATGGACGTCCAAGCGGCCTCCCGCACAACCCTATTAAACCAGCCGTGTCCCTATTCACTTTCGCCGGGCTCCCCTAAAACCCGCCTGCGATTCTGCCGATGATCCCGGCAGAGAAATGTTCGTCGATCACTACGAAGTTCTGCAAATCAGCCCCAACGCCGATCTGGAGACGATCCGCCGCGTCTATCGCATGCAGGCCCAGCGGTTTCACCCCGACAATCGGGATACCGGCAATGCCGAAACTTTTCGCAGAGTATCGGACGCATACGAAGTCTTGAGCGATCCCCAGCGGCGAGGCGAGTATGACCGCGATCACCGGGAGGCGCGGCGGCGCGAAGCGCTGGGCGTCCAGGAGGTCCCGCCACCCGCGGTACCGGTGATGGACGAGATGCAGCGCCGGGAGGAAATCCTCCGGCTGCTGTATGGCCGGAGATTCTCGCACCCCGAGCAGCCCAGCCTCGGCCTGCGCGACCTCGAAGGGCTGCTGAACACTCCCAAAGGCAAGCTCGAGTTCAGCCTGTGGTACCTCAAGGAATGTGGCTACCTGGTCCGTACCGACAGCGCCAGGCACACCATCACGATCAAGGGAGTTCAGTTCTCCGAAGCCCTCAAAACGGGCGCCGCAAAATGGGTCGAAGGCCCCGCAGGCAAGTAGCCTCGCTCGCTTCGTACATAAATGCTCGCGTAGCTGGCGAACGTTTCGTGTTGGCCGGCGCTATTGCGCCAACATCACGGGGGCTTGCCAAAAAGCGGCTTTCTCTCCGGAGGCATCGATCACCGTCACCTGGCATAAGTACTCGCCGGGCGGCAACTTCTGCAGGGAGAAACTGAACTTTAACGGCATGGTCTTCAATCGGTTGGTCAGGCTCTCGGTCACCTGCAGAGGCGGCGTTTCGAACGCTTTGGTCTGGCCGCGGTAGAAAGACACGAAAGCAATCAAGGGGTGTGCTGCATCCACGTTCTGCTGGTAGGCCTGAAGGTAAACGTACATGTCCTGGCCGCGGGTGAACACGCGAGTGACGCTTGGAATCAGCTTGAACCCGTCCTGCACCAGGGGATTTACGGATTGCTCAACTTCCGCTTTCTTTTTGTCCTTGGCTGCATTAAAGACCGCTTCCCGCATATCCTGCCGCTGGCTGCTCAGAACCACGGAGCTGATCGCGATCCGCTTTTGTTCCTTATTCAGATTGGGGATCACGATGGTGGTCTGGTACGTCCCGATCCTCCCGGTTTCGGCATCGCGCACCAGCATCTTGAGAACGTGCCTTCCCGGCAGCAGGGTAAAGCCGGTATCGTAAGCGTAGGGCCGCTTGGCCAGCTCGGCAGCCGTGAGATCGCTCAGTTTCACGTCAATTTTGTCGCGGACGTTGGATTCCGTGCTGCCGAATTCATCCTTGACCTCCGCCATGATATCGAGCAGGGTGTGTTCGGCGCCCCCTTTCTTCGCCAGTGCCAATTCGCTTCCAGGGATCTTGACCTCCACCGGCACAAAGTATTCCGCGCTATTCAACTGGAAGTAGCCGGCTTCGATCGCGATGGTCAGTTCGGTGATCGGATCGCCCAGCATGAAGGCTTCTTCGAGCTGCCTGTCTTTATCGGCACTCGTAAACTTCTTGAATTCCTTGGTGGCGTAGTAGCCCTGGCGGTAATCCAGCTCGCCCGAAACGCCGTCCCGGAGTGTAATTTTGATGCGGCGGAATTTTCCGTCATTGTTCGCGTTGCTGGTGTAGTAGCCCAGGATGTAATAGCTGGTGAAGGATTTCTGGGCGTTCACGATACCCATGGAAAGATCGTTCACATCCAGCAGCGCCTTGCCTCCGGTGTCCGCCCCGAGCGTCCAGAGCGTGTCCTGGGACCTCTGGATGTTCGTCATCGCCGTCATGGCCGCCGCGCCCGTATACATCGCCTGGCCGCCCGGCGATCCTCTGCTCGCATCGCCGAGAGGGGACGATGCAGTAAGGCCGCGAGCGTCAATCGGCCAGAATGCGACTCCTGCGCGAATGGCTGCGTTGATGGTGGCGTGCAGCTGAGCCTGATTGTTATTCCCGTTCAGCCGCAGTCCGCTGGCGAAGTAG
>DATIRX010000672.1:0-4763 GCA_035469225.1 Bryobacteraceae bacterium | reverse complement strand
GAAGCAAGTCCCTGACCTTGCGCTCGGCGGCGCGGGGATTGGCGTCGGGGACAAAGACGTGCAGCGAGTCGCCAAACAGTTCGCTTTGGGGGAATTGCGACCGCAGGAGTTGGAGTGCCAGCATCTGCGGTTCGACACGCGCGCGCACTTCCGTTCCGGGAACCAGATGGTGAAGTTCCTCCGGGGTCCCCTGTGCCAGCATCCGCCCGTGGTACAGGAGCGACACCTGCTGAAGACGGGTGGCTTCGTCCATGTATGCGGTGGATACTAGCGCGGCGATGCCTCGTTCCCGCACCAGTGTTGTGAGAATGCTCCAGAAATCGCGTCTCGATACCGGATCGACTCCCGTCGTGGGCTCGTCGAGAATGAGCAGATCCGGCTCATGGATAAGCGTGCAGATCAGTCCGAGCTTCTGCTTCATGCCTCCGGAAAGCTGCTTCATGGGACGATTGCGGAAGTGCTGAAGGCGTGTCAGCGCCAGTAGCCGGTCCTTATTCGCATCGAGGCGTTTCCTGGGTACCAGCCGTACTTCAGCGAAAAAGTCGATGTTCTCTTCGACCGAGAGGTCCGGATAAAGATTAAGGCCCAATCCTTGAGGCATGAAGCCAATGCGGTCTTTGATGCGCTCAGCCGCGGCCTCTGAGGTCAGCGGTACGCCGAACACTTCCACGCTGCCGGCGTCGAACGTGAGCACGCCAGCGATCGCTTTCATGACACTGGATTTTCCGGAGCCGTCCGGGCCGATAAGCCCGTTCAATTCCCCGGGGGACACAGTCAGATCGATCTCTTCCGCCGCCACTCGTTGGCCATAGCGCTTGCCGAAGCCCCGCACGCGGACGACGGCCCCGGCATCGGCTACCATCGCGGCCGGGTCCACGCAGCACCGTCCTTCCAGCGGATCATGGCGTCGGCAGGCAACCCTGGCGTCAAACGATGATCCGGGTTCGCGTCCAAGTACAGTTTCACGGCAAAGACGAGCTTCACCCTTTCTTCGGGGGTCTGCACTTCTCGCGGCGAGAACTCAGCGCGGGAGGAAATATACCGCACAGTGGCGGGAAAAGGCTTGTCGGGAAAAGCGTCCGTATAGATAAGGGCAGGAAGTCCCAGCCGAAGCATTCCGATCTGGGCCTCCGGGACAAATACTCGCAGGTAGAGATGGTCCAGATCGACCAACGTCAGCAGCGGAGACCCGGGCGCCACCACCTCACCCTCCTCGGTCGTCCGGGTCATGACTACGCCGTCCGTCGGAGCGACGATGGTCAAGTCGGCACGCGTGCTGATCGCTTCGCGGTACCCGGCCTCCGCGTGACGCACGGCGGCTTGTGCTTGTGCCAGCGCGGCCTGAGCCTGATCGAGATTGGCGCGGTCAATGGGACGCTGAGCTTCCAGGGCGTGGATTTCGTCTTGCCTCGCACGGACCCGCTGCGGGCCTAGTTTCGCATCCGTTAACTGCTGTTCCGCCTGAATGACCTGACTCCTCGCCGCGGTCAGGTCATTTCGCGCCGCCACCAGCGACAACTCGGCCTGCTCGCTGCGGCGCACTTCCACGTCGCCTTGCTCACTCAATCGTTTGTAACGTTCATAATCGCGCCGGAGTAAGACTTCCGCGTTTTCCGCCCGGCTCAGCGAAGCGCGGGCGCCGTCCAGGCCAGCTTCGGATTCGCGAATGCGAATCGCGCTCTCGCCCTGCACTATCTCGAGGGCACTGTAGGCGGCCCGAATCTTGGCGTCCGTCGCGGAAACCGCTGCCTCTGCTTGGCTGACTCGGGCTCTGGCTTGGGCCAGGGCGCCAGCCGCCTCGGCTACGCCGGCCTGCATCTGGGCGACACGCGCGTCCGCCTGAGCATCATCCAGAGTTGCAATCGTTTCACCCTGATGAACGGTCTTGCCCTCGCGCGCGGCCAGGCGGCCCACGCGGCCGGAGAATTTGCTCGCGATCGTAACTTGATCGCCTTCGATGCGTCCATTCGCTTGCAGAAGCCCGTCCGGCAACCCTCGACGATCCGTCCATCGGGCAAGCAGAATCCCCAGGACGGCAAACACAAAAACGCCTGCGACAAGGTACTTCAAACGTATGCGCCTGATGGGTGAGACCGGCCCCTGAGCCGGCGAGCCCGGTGCCTGGGCGGCCACCGAGGTTGACGATTTTGATGGAGACTCCACCATTTGATCTATCGCAGGAGCAATCGGTTTGCCAACCTTGCGGAGAAGATCCCATTTCCATTCCTCGACTTACCGCGGGGGACTGACTACAACAAGCTCTGCCCCTGGGTGCGAACTCGGTGCCTTGGGCCAGTTCACGCAGCCACGGAGAACACCTCACTCGTCGGGTGTCGTGTTAAGCTCGCTTGACGTTGTTCACTCGCGATGCCTGCGGCGGCTGATCACCCATGTCGGAGTTCTTGCGACATTGCGGTAGCCGATCAGATCGAGCTTGGAGAACGGCGGATCCGTGGTGACGTCCGGAAAGTGGACCGTAACTTCATCGCGGCCATTGTGGAAGGTCCCTGCTGGAGACGGCGGCGCAGGCGATTCTCGCCGTGAGCTCGGACGGACGAATCGTTTCTGGCGACCGCAAACAAGAACATTAAGGCTCTTGACGTGGATGGGATTCAGATGCAGAATTGAATCGGGAAATGAGGGAAATCGAACCCGAAAGGCATTGGGAGCGGTTCCCCGAAGATCCTAAGGAGGTCACTTGAAAGAGTGGGTCCCTTCGGGGTGGCGGGTCCGATTCTTAACTGAGGAAGGATCTTGAGCACCGGGCCTAATGGCAACCAGAGCCAGCGCCGGAAACGGCGCAACAGGACGCTTCTCAAGAGTACCTACGGTTGAGTTCGGCACCTGCCGCCCGTTAACTCTTTCCTGCATCTTTCTAAGGACTCTTTTTAAGAAGTGGTGTCCTGTTTAGCTGCCCGACTGCTCCCGTCCAAGATTAAGGAAGTCTCTCCCCCCATCACCGCGGACACGCCCTCGTTGGCTATCGCTATTTCCCCACCCACATCGCGGCGTCCAATGGCTGAACACGTTGGAAGCCGCCGGCGGAAGTAAATTCTATTGGCGGTATCCTTAAGTGACGGATAGCGTGCTTGTGCCGCGATTCAGCTCAACGCGGATGCGCTTCTGGATGAAGGAAATCGCTATGAGAATTGTCATTTACTTAACTTTGATCGCAGGCGCCGCTTGGGCGCAGTCGGCGCAACCGTTTGAGATGCCGCGCATGCCCAGCGGCAAGCCTAATCTGCAGGGAGTGTGGCAGCATCCCTACGTGCCCGACATGACCGCCAACCGGCCGGATCAGAAGGGCGCTGGCGAATTGCCCTATACCGCCTGGGGCGCCGATGATTTCAAGAACTACGATGTTTCTAAGTTCGACTACACGGGCCACTGCCTGCCCATGGGGCTGATGCGTTCGATGAACGCTCCCTATCCCATTCAGATTATGCAGAACGATGCCTACTTGGCGTTTTTGTTCGAGCAGAGTACCTGGTTCAACGTCGTATACCTGGACGGGCGCAGCCATCCCGCGGACCCCAATCCGACCTGGTTTGGGCATTCCGTGGGCAAATGGGATGGCGATACGCTGGTGATCGACACGGTGGGCTTCAACGGCAAGACCCGGCTGGACACGATTGGCCACCCGCATTCCGATGAGCTTCACATGATTCAGCGCTTCGTGCTGCGGGATGCCACCCACATGGATTATGAAGTCACCATCGACGATCAGAGGACTTATACGCGCCCCTGGAAAAATAGTCGAGTCTACACGCGCATGAAACCAGGTGAAGAGTTGATTGAATACTCCTGTGAGGAAAACAACAAGGACTTCTACGACGGGCACATTAAGTAGCTCGTCCTGTAAAAAGTAGCTCGTCCTCCGACCGTTCTCGAGGGGCGCGGGCGCCAATCCCTGGGCCTCGACTCCCCGCCAATCCACGAATTTGAAAGGTAGCGGACGGGTGCGCCCTCATCCAGGCACTATCCCCTTCCTGATGGGTTTGAACTTCGCTCCCGCTCCGTGGAAATCCACGTGCTCGGTCCAAAGCCGGGAGGAGGCGGCCCAAAGCGCGCTGTACAACAGTGATTCTAGTCCGAAGGCGTATCTTCTGGGTGAGCGTACTCCTTTCGCCGTGGGCGCTGGCTGCGGTTAATCCACAGCAGGAGAGCTCACTGGGCGTGGTGCTCGCCGAAACCACGGTTCCGCCGAGCCCTGCGGGAATTCCCGCAATGAACATGGTCACGATTCTGCAGGTGTTGCCGAATAGCCCCGCGGCGCTGGCGGGCCTGTTGCCGGGCGACGGAATCGTCAGAGTAGACAATTCTCCGGTGCTCAACGCAAGCGACGTGACCCAGTGGGTTAAAAAGCGCACCGCGAAAGAAGGCGTTACGCTCACGATTATGCGGCGGGGCTGGCTCGGCCAATACGTCCCGATGCTGGTGCCTGTCCTTCTCCCGCCCGGCGCAGCCGGCTCCGCGCCTGTGCCGTCCGCGGCCCAGCCTGCATCGCCGGCCCCAGGATCCATTTCCACGCTCAAGGCGGGGCGCCCGACGGCGGCCTGGCTGGGAGTCAAGTTCAACTTGAAAGCCCAGCCGGTGAAAGTGCACTCAACCGAGAATCGTACCTGCTACGCCATCGCCCCGCCGGACTGGTTTGTGTGGGGACAGACAAAAGAAGGCAACGCTGTCGATTTGGGAGCGCCCGATTTCAGCTGGGCGAGCTGGGGCAGCCTTGGGGTTATCGGGAGCGCGGCCAGAGACGTTCC
>DATIRX010000671.1:0-2652 GCA_035469225.1 Bryobacteraceae bacterium | reverse complement strand
ATGATCCAACTCGCTCGCCAGGGACTCCGGCCTTTCGATGGGTCCAAAGGTGCAATCGAGGATGTAGTTCCCGTTGTCGGTGATGAGATCGCGACGCTGCGGGTCGCCGCCGAGGTCCTGAAGGCGTCGCGCGGTAGCTTGCCAGCCGTACGGGACTACTTCCACCGGCAGCATCCCGGCCCCCAGCCGAGGAACCAGCTTGGAGTCATCCACCACGACGATGAAACGCGCGCTGGCCTGGGCCACGATCTTTTCCCGCAGGAGTGCGCCCCCGCGTCCTTTGATCAGGTTGAGCGTGCGTGGATCGACTTCGTCGGCGCCGTCCATCGCAATATCGGTGGCGACATCGAGCGCCAAAGGGATTCCCAGCTCGCGAGCCCGGGCGGCGGTGCGCTCGGAAGTAGGGACGCCGGTGATGCGCAGGCCCCCGCGGATTCGCAGTGCCAGCGCCTGGAGAACAAACTCGGCCGTGGAGCCGCTGCCCAGACCGACAAGCATATTTTGAACAACCTGGGTTACCGCAGACTCAGCGGCCATCCGTTTCAACGCGTCCAGCTCGCCAGCCAACTCGTCAGCCATTCTTCTATCATTCATCTCGCCTCGATCGCACACAACGCAACAGGGCGCGAGTTTCCTATTATCTCGTTGGCGCGCCCCCCGCGCTGTAGCGCTCCGGTTTGTTAGATTCGGTGTGTGGCTAATGAATCCGTCCGGCTGGTGGTCGCGATCACGGGCGCCAGCGGTTCGATTTACGGGTGGCGTCTGCTGGAGAAGCTGCGCGCGACGGGCCATGTCGAAATCCACCTGATCATGACGCGCTCCGGCGAACGCACCGCTTTCCTCGAGATAGGCAAGACCGCGGCTGACTTCAAAGCGCTGGCGGACTGTTCCTATCCGGTGGAAGATATCGGGTGCAGACTGGCGAGCGGGTCCTTTGTAACGGGCGGCATGGTGATTGCCCCCTGCTCGATTCACAGCATGTCGGCGATCGCCAGCGGGATCAGCTCAAATCTGGCGATCCGCGCCGCGGACGTGACACTGAAGGAACGCCGCCGACTGGTGTTGATGGTGCGCGAATCGCCGCTGCACCTGGGACACCTGCGATCGATGACGGCGCTGGCGGAGATGGGAGCGATTCTGGCGCCGCCGGTGCCGGCGTTTTATCACAAGCCTGAAAGTGTGGGCGAGATCGTGGATCATAGCGTGGAGCGAGTACTGGATTTGATCGGCCTGCCTTCGCCGGACGCGCAGCGCTGGGATGGATCACAAACAAGGAGCAAATGAGAGTCGGATTCCAGGGAGAATTAGGCGCGTTCAGCCAGCAAGCGATCCAGCAGCTATTGGGAACCAAGGCGCGTCCGGTGGCGCATGCGCGCTTCGACCAGGTATTCGCGGCGCTGGACAAAGGGTCGGTGGACGCCGCGGCACTGCCCATCGAGAACACTCTGCATGGGTCGATTCACGAAAACTACGACCTGTTGTTGAAGTACAACTTCGCGATCACCGCGGAAACCAGCGTGCGGATCGTGCACAACCTGATCGCGCCGCCGGGGATGACGCTGGCGCAAGTGCGCAAGGTGTATTCGCACCCGGTGGCCATCAATCAGTGTCTGGACTTTTTCGCGCGCCACAAACGCATCGAGCGTGAGCCCTTCTACGACACCGCGGGCAGCGTGAAGATGATCATGGAACAGCGTCCGCCGGGCGGTGCGGCCATCGCCTCGGAACTGGCAGCCAAGATCTACAAGGCTCGAATCCTGAAGCGCGGCATCGAAGACGACCGCCAGAACTTCACGCGGTTCTTTCTGCTCGAGCCAGAGGGTTCTAAACCTCGCGGCAGCCGAAAGGGGCAGAGCCCCTGGAAGACGTCGCTGGTGTTTTCGACCCGCAACATGCCGGGAGCGCTGTTTCGCGCGCTGAGTGCGCTGGCTCTCAGGGATCTGAACCTGGTGAAGATCGAATCGCGGCCGCTGCGGGGCAAGCCTTGGGAATACCTGTTCTATCTGGATCTGCTGGGCCGCCGGGACGATCCGGCGGTGAAGAACGCCCTGGCGCATCTGGGCGAAGTCGCGGATTTTCTTCGGGTGTTGGGCAGTTATCGGGCGGCGGCGTAACCCCTTAGCCGCCCGCGATTGCTCCTACGATCAGAAACGGCTCGGCTCCCGACGCCACAGCCTCAGGCAGCGGAGCGTCCGGAGATTCGTGCGAGAAATCTTCCTGGCAGGCGAAGAATCGGACGAACGCCCGGCGCTCCTTGGTGACATGATCCCGAACGGTCCCTTGCAGCGCCGGGTAGCAGGCCTCAAGGGCGTCGAGAATCGACCGCTGGGTTACAGGGGGCGGCACATCCAGCTGCACATCGCCACTGACTCCCGCTATGGTTCGCAGATGGGCCGGGAGCACGACGAAAATCATGCGAGAGTCTGGACCTCGACGGAAAGCACCGCAGGCAGATCGCGGACAATGGGAGCCCAGCTATCGCCGGCATCGGGCGACGCATAGACCTGGCCCCCGGTCGTGCCGAAATACACGCCGCAGGAATCCAGCGAATCCACCGCCATGGCGTCGCGCAGGACGTTCACGTAGCAATCCTGCTGCGGCAGACCCTTGGTCAGCGGCTCCCAGTCGTTGCCGCCGGTCTTGCTGCGATAG
>DATIRX010000670.1:0-11068 GCA_035469225.1 Bryobacteraceae bacterium | reverse complement strand
GAGACTTTGCACGAGCGGATGCCTCCGGGCAGTCCGTGCAAGAGGTTCAGGCCGCGCGCCTCAGCTGCCGTTCCAGCCGCCGCGAATTCCTTCGATCGAGCAGCATCGCCGTGGCGGGGGCATCCCTACCCGCTTGGGCCGGACAGATTGCTCCCAAAGTTGCTCCCCGAATCGCCATTGTTGGCGGCGGCATCGCGGGTCTGACCGCGGCGCTCACTCTGCGGGATGCGGGCTACTCGGCAACGATCTATGAAGCCTCCTCACGTTCCGGCGGCCGCATGCATTCCGACGCTGCCACCTGGCAGAACGGGCAGGTAACCGAGCGCTGCGGGGAGCTGATCGATCCCGAGCATGACACGATTCTCGATCTGGCCAAGCGCTTCAATATTCGCGTCACGGAGGTGAGCCGGGCAGAACCTCCCGATTCCACCGACACCTACTATTTCTTCGGGCAGCGCTACTCGCGCGACCAGGCCATTGAGGATTTCAAGCCGGTCTACCAGGCCGTGAAACAGGATTTGAACGCAGCCGGGTACCCCACCCTTTATTCCAATGCCACTCGTGCCGCTCAGATGCTGGATCAAATGAGTCTCTACGAGTGGATCGACCAGCGCATTCGCGGCGGGCACAATTCTCCCATGGGCCGGCTGATCGACATTGCCTATAGCCTGGAGTATGGGGGCGAAACCGCACAGCAGAGCGCGCTGAACCTTATCTACCTGCTGGGCTATCAATCCAGTCGTGCCCTCGAGCGGTCCGCGGAACAATATCACATAACCGGAGGCAACGAATCTCTGCCCCGCGCCATCGCCGCCGCACTGCCGGCCGGCGCGATCCGGTTGAATGCGTCGCTGACCGCCGTTGCACGCAATGAAGACGGCACCTATACGCTCTCTTTCGGGGGCGGCGGACAGTCCAGCCCCGTCCTTGCGGATCGCGTAATTCTGACGCTGCCCTTTTCGGTCCTGCGCCAGTTGGATTACACGGAGGCAGGCTTCAACAACAAGAAGACGACCGCCATCCGGGAACTCGGGTACGGCACGAACGTGAAATTGCATCCGCAATTTCGCACGCGCCTGTGGAATCGGAGTGGCCCCTGGGGGATCGGGAACGGATCCAGCTTTTCCGATACCGGGTATCAGCACACTTGGGATGCGACGCGTTCCCAAAGCGGGGAAACCGGCATTCTGGTGGATTACCGCTGCGGAAACACCGGCGAGGAATTTAACGGCGATCTGGACGATCCCGAAACGATTCAGAACTACGCCAAGGAATTCCTCCGCCAACTTGAGCCCGTGTTTCCCGGCATCACCGCGGAATGGAACGGTCTGGCGACCGTGAGCGTTCCCGCCCGGGTTCCTACGCTGCTGGGGTCATACGCCTACTGGAAACCCGGCCAGTACACGCGCTTTGCCGGAGCCGAGAGAGAACGCTCCGCAAATTGCCACTTCGCCGGGGAACATTGCTCCATCGACTTCCAGGGCTATATGGAAGGCGGAGCCCAGGAAGGCGCCCGCGCGGCCAACGAAATCCTCGCCGATTACAAAGCCGGGATTTATCCCTAGTTCCAGCCTGTTCCGCACGGATCGTATGCATTTCATAAGAGTGGCGACGAACTCGTTTCCCGGAGGCTCTTCAACTACCCGGCAAAATGACTGCGGCACCGTCCAGCGAGTCGTTCTCGATCGCAAGCAGGGCCTCATTGGCGCGGTCGAGCGAAAAGGGCGTGGCCTTGGGTCGAAGGCCCAGATTACTGGCGATTGCGAGGAAATCGCGCGCATCCGAACGTGTCATGTTGGTAACGCTCCGAAGCTGTCGCTCACCCCACAGCAGGCGATCATAATCGAATTCAGGAATGCGATCCAGATGGATTGCGTTGATGGCAACAACACCACCTTTTCGGAGACTGGCGAGCGCGGCGACCACGACATCGCCGCTTGGAGCAAATGTGATGGCCCTATCCAGAGCTACGGGTGGCCTTTCGCGGTCAGAACCCACCCAGACTGCGCCTAGCGAGGCCGCCAGTTCGCGGTGGGAAGCTCCTCGAGTCGAAACATAGACCTGACAACCCCAGGCTCGCAAGACGGAAATCGCTAAATGCGCGGATGCGCCGAACCCAAAAAGTCCGACCCGATCGCCGGGTTCCACCCCAGCGACCCGCAAGCTTCGGAATCCGATAATACCCGCACAAAGAAGCGGTGCTGCGTGCAGGTCATCGAGGCTGTCGGGCAGGGGGAACACAAAATCGGCTCTTGCCAAGGCGAACTCGGCGAACCCGCCGTCGACTGAGTATCCGGTAAAAGTTGGGGCATCACAGAGATTCTCTAGTCCTCGACGGCAATACGCGCATGTTCCGTCGACGCCGCCCACCCACGAAACGCCTACTCTGGTTCCGATGGGGAGGTCCGTCGTAGCTCCGTCCACGATCTCACCCACGATCTGGTGACCTGGGATTAAAGGATCGCGCTGCGCCGGCAGCTCTCCTGCAACGATGTGCAGGTCGGTCCGGCACACGCCGCAGGCGCGTACACGCAAGAGCACATCACCCGATTTGCATTGCGGTTTTGGAATCTCGCCGATGACCAAGCGGTGTTTTCCGATTGCCTGCGGAGCGTGAAGAATAGCAGCCTTCATGGACTGGGTTTCTGCACTAAAAGCCGAGTTCCTCCTCTCGGAAGGCGGCAGACGCGGCTGATGCAGGTAAGTTTAGCCGATTAAGAAGCGGATAGCGCCCGAGTGGCGGCGCCTAATCCGCAATCAAGCCTGCTAGAATTGCACGCAAGAGGAGAGCCACGATGAAGGCTTCATGCGTTCCAGCATCCGTCGTCCGTACGCTGGCTTGGGCTGCAGTGCCGATGCTGTCTTCTGTATCCATTGCTGTATCCATTGCGGTACTCGTTTGTGCGCCTGTCTATGGCCAGTGGGTGAAGGTCCCGGCCGGAGGAATTCCGAAGGGGCCTGATGGTAAGCCCAACCTCTCCGCGCCCGCGCCGCGATCGGCCGATGGCCATCCGGACCTGTCCGGAGTCTGGGAATCGGGCAGCACCAAGTACATTCTGGACATTGCGGCGGATCTCAAACCCGGTGACGTACCCTTTCAACCTTGGGCCAAGGCGCTTGTGGATCAACGCGCAGACGGCTCGCATTCGGGAGAGGATCCCCCCGCAAACTGCTTGCCCCGAGGTGTCCCGAGGATCAATGCCTCACCCCCGCCATGGAGAGTGATCCAGAAATCGGACATCATTGGGATCCTTTATGAATCCGACAACGCATGGCGCCAGATCTTCCTCGATGGGCGCGAACTGGGGAACGATTTTCTTCCAGCCTACTTAGGGTATTCCACCGGCAAATGGGATGGCGACACCCTGGTCGTCGATACCCGCGGCTTCAACGGGAAAACATGGTTGGATCAGACGGGCAAACCCACGTCGGATGCGCTGCACGTCACTGAACGTTTTCGGCGGACGGACTTCGGGCACATGGAAATTCAAGTTACCATAGACGACCCGAAGGTTTATACCAGGCCGTGGCAAGTCAAGGAACAGGCGCGCCTGATGCCGGCGAGCGACATCTTCGAAAGCGCCTGTGAGAACAATCGCGATCTCGAGCACCTGCAAGGGAAATTCGGCAAGTAATTTGCTCGCTTCCGTGCGACACCAGCAGCAGCCAGGCCAGTTCCTCGCGCCCCCGTTTGCTCGCGATGTTGTGGCACCGATAAGCTCGCAGCGTGTCCCTGCTGGATGAAAACGACGTGGCTTCCACGCTGGCGGTCCTTGAAGCATCCCGCCTTCTGGAAAACCCGCACGGCCCGCTCCCCGAGACGGAGGGCACTCAGCAACGAGCATGCCAGTCTCATCGCGCTCCAGCGTCACGCGCAGCTTCATACTTGGATTCTACGGCAACCTTGCTTCCGCCGGATGCCTTGGAAAACCCATAGAGAAGCTGCCGCGCAGCGGCAGTCTTCTTGTCAGCGCGTACGATCCTGCCGGGACTCGTCGCCGGCCGCACCATGCCTGATCAAGCTCTTCACGGCACCGTCAGCATCCAGGGAGAACTCGAAAAGGCCCAGCCTCGAGTCGAACTTGGTCTCCGATTGCGGAAACATACGCACGCCGAGCACGTAAAGCCGATCATCCACCAAACTCACGACAGTGCGTCCGTATGTACCCGCGTACTTTGCGAGCGTGCCCGCGCTTAGCTTCACCCGGTCACTCAACTTGCTGGCGAAGTGGGCGCTGTCCCGCTCGTTTTCGTTGCAAATAGCCTCCAGCATCTCCGTATCCGCTATGTACTGAACCGGCAACGAAATGGTCAGCGGTCGAACCAGTGTCTCCGGATCGTCGAATGTAATCTGAAATTGCATGTGCCCGAAGTCCATGCGCCGGAATCTCTCGGTGACGCGCAGGCTCTCCGACCGGGGGTGGCCCGCCCGGTCCAGCCAACCCACATCGTTAAATCCCAGCGTCTCGACCACCAGAGTCTCTCCTTCCCAGTGGCCCACAGAATACCCTCGCCAGGTGGGGTTGGGATCTTTCGGTAGTTCACGCCCATCCAGAAAAATTTGCCTGTAACCCTCCAGAACCCCGTTATAGAGGAGAGCTATCACTGTGGGGGACTGAATGATGCGAAATGTGTGGATGAAAATGTCTCCCGGACCCGCGGGAAGGCACTGCGGCCTGTCGAGGAGGTCGTCCGCGTCGGCGCGCTTGCGGAATAGGGTCTCTGCTGCAGGCTTAAAGATGGTCTCGTCCTTAGCGTCGCGTATGACGTTGACCGAATACAAGGGGGAACCGCCCCCGAGCACCCACAGTCCAGACAAATCCGGCCTGCCGTCCCGCATCGGTGGCGCGGGAGCGGTCAGGTCCGGTTTGCCCTCGGACGTCCGGGGGATTCCAGGCGTGCGGAACTTGAGCCACTGAGCAAACACAGGGACGGGCAGCAGGCATAACATCACTGCTATTAGCATCCTGTGCATACGAATTCTCCTTAGATTTGATGTCGTACCCGAATAACATATCTTAGGCCACAGTGGTGCTGGGATTCGAACTCGGCAGATAGCCGAGCGCGTCTCAGTTTTGAGGGCCAGTCCAAGGCCGCTCTTGTCGACCTGACGAGGGGCTTTCTCAAGCGCCGACAATCTGCACGCTGATTCCTTCCGGGTCGACGATATGAAACCCGGCATCCAGATTGTCTTCCGGAGTTACTCCCCGCGCTTTCAGCTCCCGAGTCACCGCGTCCTTGTTGAAATTCTCGACGCCGATCGCAAAGTGGTCCACCAGGCCGGTAGGGCTCTTATGGTGCAGAGACACCAGGGCTTTCGTCCCCATCCCCAGGCGCACAATCTCGTTGGGCTTGTCTTCGCTCACGATCGTCAGTCTGAACATCTTTTGATAAAAAGCAATGGAACGCGGCAAATCGCTGACTTGAATGCTCATGTGGTCGATCTTCGCCGCTTTGACGGCCCCACCCGGGACTTGCGCCTCGGATGCCGTGCCTCCGGCCGCGGTCAGCATCGCAAGGCCCTGAATCAACCCTCTGCGCGAGAGGGCTCCCTTCTCAAAGCGATTCAACAGATTTGAAATGATGGCTTCCATATCGTCTCCTTTGGTACGACCTTCGCTCGATGGCAGCACGATTCCCGGCAGAGCAGTGCTAGGGCAGTTCGAACACCCACACCGTGCCGCCCCGGCCGGGCGGATTTTGAATTTCAGGCGTGAGCGAGGGCCAGGTCACGGCGTGGGCGCTGCCGTTGCCCACGGTCAGCGCGATGTATTGTTTTCCGTTCACCGCGAAACTGATGGGCGCGGAGCCCGGAACGTCGTTCAAGCGGGCACGCCACAATTCCGCGCCCGTGCTATCGTTGCGTGCGCTGAACCAGCGATCAATCGAGCCGCTGAATACCAGACCGCCCGCGGTGGCGAGAATCCCGGAAGTTTCGGGAGCTCGTTGACGCGCGATCCAGGTGGTCTTACGCGTTTCCTGATTGGTCGCCTGCACGCGGCCGTAATTGCCGTCGCTATCCAGGCGAGGGCGCAGGCTGGGACGAACTCCAGTGGTGAGGAATCCTCGTTCGCCCTTGGGGACGGGAGTGAGATCCATGCAGGATTCCACCAGCGGCGAATAAAGCGTCCTGGTTTCGGGATTGTACGCCGCAGGAATCCAGCTCCGCGCGCCGCCCGCGTGCGGGCACACGATCTTCGCCTCTCCGTCGCCCGGGATCAGAGCCGGATTGAAGGTCTTCTCGCCGGTCTTGGGATCGATCGCGGTGATGACATTCTGCAGCCCCAGATCCACCGAGAACGCGTATTTTCCGGTGTCCGCCTCGACGGCATCGTAGATGGCGATCTTGCCCGCGGTCACCGATAGCGTTTTGGTTTGGCCGTTCACAGGCAGCTTCACCAGAGTGCGCTCGAAGACCCAGTCGTAATCAAACTGATCGTTCCGGACGTGTTGAAAATGCCAGACCAGTTTGCCGGTGTCGGGATTGATGGCCAGCGTGGAATCCGTGTACAGTGCATCGTTGGTGATGCCGGGTTGCCTGGAAGCGATGCGGAGCGGGCCCGTATCGTACGTCTGCGCGACGCCGAAATAGGCCAGGTTCAGATCCGGATCGTAGCTTCCGGCGACCCAGGAGGATGCCCCGCTGCGTTTCTCCGTCGGGAGGCCATTCCAGGAGTTCCCGCCAGGCTCATTGGGCAGCGGAATCGTCCGGAAGCGCCAGGCTTCGGCCCCGGTTTCGGCATCCAGCGCGATGATGAAGTTGCCCCCGGGCTGCTGGCCGCCGGTGCCGATCATGACTTTCCCCTTGGCCAGAAGCGGTCCGCCGGTCAACTGCATTCCGGTTTTTGAATCTCCCAGTGTCTTGTCCCAGATCAGCTTGCCGGTCCTCACATCCAGAGCCAGCATGTGCACGTCGGAAGTGGCGGCATAGATCTTGTTGCCGTAAATGGCGATGTCCTTCTTCACCGCAGGGCGAGCGCCTTCGGGCAGCGGCCGCTGGAAATGCCACAACAGATCGCCCGTGGCCGCGTCCAGCGCCTCCACGATATCTCCATAGCCCTGCACGAACATGACTCCGTCGTGCACCAGCGGCGTGGCGGTGTTCGGACCCGGCGGAAGCGACCAGCTCCAGGCCAGGCGAAGATTCTTGACGTTGTTCCGATCGATTTGTTTCAGCGGACTGTAGCCTTGCGCGTCGTAGGTGCGTCGCCACGTCAGCCATTCGCCGGCGGGGGGCTTGGCGAGCAGAGCGTCGGTGACGGGCGTGATGCGGTCCAGCAGCGTGTTGGGCGCGGGGGAGTTGGGAAGCGCAAGACCGGGGGTCAGGCCCCCACCCGCTCCCGCGCGGCGATCGGCTGTGCCGGGGATTCGCAGCGTGGCAAGAGTGGCAGCGGTCGAAGGCAGCTCGCGCAGGCCGGGCGGCAGACCGTTCGATTGCAGGATGTACGCGGTGATCGCGGCATAGGCGCGGGCGTTGAGCGAGCCAGGAGCATCCGGCGGCATCTTCGTGCTGACGTAGGTGAACAGCTGGTCCACGGGTTGTCCGGCCCATTTCTGATTGAAGGCCGCGCCCCGCAAAGGAGGCGCGAATTGCCCGTCGTCGAGGTAGCGGCCGTGGCATTGCAGACAAGTACGGTCATAGGCCGTCTTACCTTCGGCGGACTGGCCGGCGGTGAATTCCGCCACGGTGGTGGTTTGCGCTTGAGCAAATACCTGTCCCGGAAATCCGAGAAGCGTCAACATCAGCGCCGGGCTGCACTTGCGTTTCAGGATCATGTTTATCACCTCTCCGCCGGTTTGGCCGATTCGCGAGCGCGCGAAACAATGTAGGCCTGGATCGCCCGCACCTGCTCCGCCTGGAGGATGTTCTTGAAGGATGGCATGCCAGCCGAGGCGCGGGATCCGCCCAGCACGATGTTCTCGAAGTCCTGATGGATCTCCTTGCTCGCATAACGGAGATCGGGCGTGGGGCCCGCGACCGCGTTGATGCCATGACACGGCGCGCAGTTCGAGTTGAAAAGCAGGTTTCCTTCGTGCACCGTTTTCGGAGAAGCATTGGTGGTGACAGCAGGCACGGGCGGATCTTTGTGGCCGTAAGGCGGGGCTTTGAGCGTCGCGGCGCCATTCAGGTTGAACGTGAGAATCCGTCCGTAACCGTGCTTCACCGGCCCTTTTCCCGGAGGGTTGAACAATCCCGGCGCGCCACCCCAGCCGACCATAACCGATACATACTGAGCGCCCTCCACGGTGTAGGTCACCGGAGGCGCCATGATTCCCGTCCCCGCGTCGAACGTCCAGAGTTCCTTGCCGTCGGTGGCGCGATAGGCGGCCAGCACGCCGTCCCCGCGGCCCTGAAACACCAGGTTCCCGCCCGTTGCCAGAACGCCGCCGTTTTCCACCGTAGGATTCTTCACCCGCCACGCCGCCTTCTGCGCCACGGGATCCCACGCGACCAGTTCTCCGGTTGCCGGCGGCATCGCAATCAGCTTGGCGTTGAGCGGACCATCGTACATCCCGTCGAGAGCCAGATTGCTGCGCTCCGGATCGTACTTCCATTTCGGATCGGGCACATGCAGGAATTGTGTGCCCACTTTCGCCGGCAGATAGACCAGTCCGGTGGTGGGACTGAACGCCATGGGGTTCCAGTTGTGCCCGCCATCGGGGCTGGGCGAGGCAATCACGGCCTTGAGCTCCGCGGCACCGGGCGATTCGACGGGACGCCCGGTTTTGGGATCGAGTCCGGTGGCCCATGTGATGCCGCCTACAAAGGGCGCGCCCGAGATGAACTCTCCGGTCGCGCGATCCAGAACATAGAAGAATCCGTTCTTATTCGCCTGCATGATGACTTTTCGCGCGCGGCCGCCGATGGTCAGATCCGCCTGCATGAGCGGCTGCGTGGCGTCATAGTCCCAATTTTCCCCGGGCGTGGTTTGGAAATACCACGCCAGTTCGCCGTTGTTGGCGTGCACGGCCAGGATCGAGGCGGTGTACAGACTGTCCCCTCCGCCGCGGATGGCCCGGTACCAGGCAGTGGCGTTGCCGGTTCCGAAGTACAGCAGGTCGAGGGCGGGATCGTAGACGATGCCTTCCCAGGGCGTGCCGCCCCCGCCCGCCTTCCAATATTCGCCCGACCAGGTCTTCGCGGCGTTTTCCATGGCCTTGGATTCGAATCCCTTGGAGGGATCGCCGGGCACGGTGTAGGCGCGCCAGGCCATCTTGCCGGTTTCGGCGTCATACGCCGAGATAAATCCGCGCACGCCATTTTCCGCGCCCGCATTGCCGATGATCACCAGCCCCTTGGCGATGCGGGGAGCGCCGGTGATCGAGTATTGCTTGACGTTATCGGTGGTGGACGCCGTCCATACGGGGTTGCCCGTTTTCTGGTCGAGAGCGATCAGGCGGCCGTCCAGCGTTCCCACGTACACTTTGCCGCGATACAGGGCCACACCGCGATTGACCACGTCGCAGCAGATGAAGTAAGCGTTTTCACGCGGAACTTTGGGATCGTGCGTCCAGCGGACGTCTCCGGTCTTCGCGTCGATGGCGTAGACCACGCTCCAGGCCCCGGTGGTGTAGAGGATGCCGTCCTCCACCAGCGGAGTCGCTTCCAGACCGCGGGTAGTGCCAAGCTCGCGGCTCCAGGCCAGGCCCAGCTTGGCGACGGTCTGCTCGTTGATCTGGTTCAGCGGACTGAATCGATGGTCGTCATAGGTACGCCCGTACATGAGCCAGTTGCCGGTCTCCTGATCCGTGCTCCGGAGCCTGGCATCATCGAGCGGCTTGGGTCCTGTGCTGCAGGAGGCAAGTATGAAAAGAACGGGCAAGAATGCCCCGGCGGCGACGCGGTGCTTCAGCATGACCAATCTCCATCCGGTGGATTTTAAAGGTCAACTATAGCACCGCTCGATGGCCCGTTCAGAACGAGTACTTCAGCGCCAGCTGGATCAGCCGCGGAGCGACCGAGGTTTGGTTGATCACGCCGAACTGCGCCCCGCTAGTGAACAAGGTCCCGTTGTTAGCGAAGGCTTGCGCACCGGTGTAGCCGGGAATCGCGAACTGCGCGTGGTTAAAGATGTTGAAGAACTCGGCGCGGAACTGGATGGTCTGACGCTCGCCAATCCGCGTGGTCTTGGCCGTCTGAAAATCGAAGTTCAACTGATGCGGGCCGCGAACGATCCCGATGCCGGTGTTCCCGAAATCGAAGGATCCATCGTTGCCGATGGCCGGCGGCGCGCAGAATGCCGAGGTATTGAAGAAGCGGGGAGCGCTGGGATTACTCGCGCTGCCCAGCCGGTCTTTCACGTTGCCGGACGTTTCGATCTGGCCGTAGGTAAATCCCGGGCATAGCTGCGCCCGGCTCAGTCCGTTTTCAACGGTGCCGCTTCCCGGTGTTCCATAAACGCTTCCGCCGCGATTATCGAACAGGGTGAGCGCATTGCCGCTTTGAATCGTGGTCAATCCACCGATAGCCCATCCTTGTGCAACGTAACCCAGCACGCCGGTCCCCTTGAAGGGAAGCTCGTACTGATAGTTGATGACCAACCGGTGCGGCCGGCTGAACGGCGTTTGGCCATATTGCTGCGCCATGTCGGTGGATTTGTTGATGTTGGCGGCGTCGAAGCCGACGTTGGAGAGGTTCTTGCTCCAGGTGTAAGCCACCTGGAATCCGAGTCCGTGCGAGAACCGCTTGCTGACGGTGGTCTGAAAACTATTGTAGTTGTAGATCCCATCGAAGCCGTTTTGCTGCAGGCCGGAGGGCAGATAGCCCAGATACGGCACCCGCGCCGATGCGTTCGCGGAGGTGTTGGTGGTGATCCCGTTGATCGGATTCGACGGGCTGGCGAGTCCGGCGATGTTGATGTTGTGGTTGTAGTCCATGATGTTGATGCCGCTGGATCCGACGAATGCGGCTTCCAGGACGTAGGTGGGCAGGAACTCATACTGGATCCCCAGGTTGTACTGGCGGACCAGCGGCGTGTGCAGCCGGTCGTAGAACGGGGAGTTGAAGCTGGAGCCGGTCAGAGTCGTAAAGTTGAACCACCGCGGCAGGAGCGCCAAAGGCCGATCC
>DATIRX010000669.1:0-5367 GCA_035469225.1 Bryobacteraceae bacterium | reverse complement strand
GATACTCGTGGGGCTCACGGACGTCCAGCAGCAGGAAGGTGGACCCGCGGTCCATCATCTCCTTCACTTCCACGGGGTCGATCTCGCCCTCCTTGAGACCGGGAGCCGGAGGCGGCTCGTGGTGCGGAATTCCGCAGAACTCCTGATAGTCGATCAGCTTGGTGATGGTCGGATGATCGCCGCAGGCGGGGCATTCCGGATTGCGGCGCAGCTTCAGCTCGCGGAAACGCATGGCCAGAGCGTCGTAGAGCACCAGGCGTCCCACCAGCGTTTCGCCCACGCCCAGAATCAGCTTCACGGCTTCCGTGGCCTGGATCAGGCCGATGATTCCAGGCAGGATTCCCAGTACGCCGCCTTCGGCGCAGCTCGGAACCAGGCCCGGAGGTGGCGGCTCGGGATACAAGCACCGGTAGCATGGGCCGCCCGGAAACGCGAACACCGTGGCCTGGCCCTCGAAGCGGAAAATCGATCCGTAGACGTTGGGCTTCTTGAGCAGCACGCAGGCATCGTTGACCAGGTACCGCGTTGGAAAATTATCCGTGCCGTCGATGATCAGGTCGTAATTCTTGCAGATTTCGAGCGCATTTTCGCTGGACAGCATGGTGTCATAGCGCTCGATCCTGACGTTGGGATTGATATCGGAAATCGTGTCGGCCGCCGAATCGAGTTTCTTGCGGCCCACGTCCTTGGTGCCGTGGATGATCTGGCGATGGAGGTTGGTGAAATCGACCACGTCGAAATCGACCAGGCCTATCCGGCCCACGCCTGCGGCCGCCAGATACATGCCCAGGGGCGCGCCCAGACCGCCCGTGCCGACCAGCAGCACGCTGGAATTCTTCAGGCGGAGCTGCCCTTCCATGCCGACCTCGGGCATGATCAGGTGGCGCGAATAGCGCAGGATCTCGTCGTTTGACAGCGACGCCAGCGGAGGCGGAGCGACTCCGGCCGAACCGCCCGCAATACTCGGCACAATCGATAACGTGTCGGTTGCGGCGACCGGCGTCGCGTCCTTTTTCAGGTAGCGGATATCCTCGTCGTTCAGATACACGTTGACGAAACTGCGCAGCTTGCCTTCATCGTTGAAGAGCTGCTTGCGCAGGTCGGGGAACTTAGCGGTTAATGCGCCCAGCACCTCGCCCACGGTCGATCCCGTGAGCTCTACCGAGTCTTGTTTCTCCGAGTATTGGCGCAGGGGCGTGGGAATCAGGACTTTGGCCATAGCAAATCTTCTTTCTCCGCGGCGGTTTGGTCGGCGTTCGGCAGGAAGCTGGCCGCATGATCGAACTTACCGCTCTTCACTGATAGTACGACGAACGAATACCACGGACAGGAGTTCTCCAGATCGGTTTTGGAGAAGTACGCATCGCAGTCCGGATGTGAATGAAAGATGCCGATCAGGTCCAGCCCGGCGGCCCGGGCGCGCCGGTCGGCGTCCAGCAGATCCTCCGGACGCAGCTCATAGCGCGCGCCTTGCGCACCGCCATAGGCGTTCTCCATCGGTTCGGCGCTGATCACATGCTTTTGGTCGCCATCAATTTTGCCGATCATGGCGCCGCAGCATTCGTTCGGAAATTTGGCTTCGGCATGGGCCACCATCACGGCCCAGGCCTTCGAATCGACTTTAATCATTCCAGAATGGCTCGCTCAAGTACTTGGTCGCGCCGTCGGCCACGATGGTGACAATCACGCCCCCGCGGCCTTCCTTGGCCAGCCGCCTGGCGACCTCGCGCGCGGCGTGCAAATTCGCGCCCGAACTCATGCCCGCCAGCAGCCCCTCGTTCCGACCCAGCCAGCGCGTCATCTTATAGGCATCCTCGGTTTCGATCCACAGGTTGTCGTCGGCCAGCGCCGCATCGTAAATACCCGGCACGATGTTGGTGGGCATGTGCTTCAGACCTTCCAGCCCGTGGAATCCCGAAGAAGGCTGCGCCGAGATGCACTGCACGTGCGGCATGTCGCGCTTGAACCGCCGCGTGTTGCCCATGAACGTTCCACTGGTGCCCATGCAGGCCACAAAGTGCGTAATCGCGCCTTTGGTCTGCTCCATGATTTCGACCGCCGTACCCTCGAAATGCGCCTTCCAGTTGGCCGGATTGTTGTACTGGTCCGGATAGAAATAGGCGTCCGGATCGGCTTCGTAGATCTTCTTGCACAGCCGGATCGCACCGTCGGAGCCTTCGCCGGGGTCGGAGAAGACCATCTCGGCGCCGTAATTCTTCATGATCTGCTTGCGCTCATGCGACGCGTTCTGAGGCAGGCAGAGTTTCACGCGATAGCCCTTGACCGCCGAGATCATGGCATACGCGATACCTGTATTGCCGCTGGTGGCGTCCAGCAGAATCCGGTCCTTGGTGAGGCGGCCGGTGCGCTCGCCGTCCAGGATCATGTTCAGCCCGGCGCGATCCTTCACCGACCCGCCGGGATTGAAGAATTCCGCTTTGGCGTAGATTTCGACGCCCGGAAATTCATCGTCCAGCTTGGCCAGCCGCAAGAGCGGCGTGTTGCCAATTTGTTCCAGCAAAGACGAGGCTGGCCGGATCGCCGTGGCGGGCTTGGGGAATGCAAGTGGCATGAATTGAGCCTATTCCGATTCTAACGTAATCTCCCTAATCCTATCAACATTAGGGGAGATCGATCTTCCTCAAGCAGTTAGATGCGCCGGCACTCCCAAGGGTCGCAGGGATATGCAAGGAAACGGGTTCTGGTAGACTGATCGGTTTGTGGTGTCCCCCGATCAGTTCCGGCAGATCGCCAGTCACTGGCTCAGCGGGGTGGCGGTTGTCACCAGCGTGGCCGCCGACGGCAAGCCGGTGGGGATGACCATGAGCGCGGTGATGTCGTTATCGCTCGACCCGCCTCAGTTCCTGGTTTGCATCGATAACCGGGCCAAAACACTGGCGGCGATCTCTTCCAGCCGGAATTTCTGTATCAACTATCTGCGCGAGGACCAGGAGCAGATCGCGACGGCTTTCGCGCGCAGCGGCGATAACAAGTTTGCGGCGTTTTCCCATCATCCGGGCCAGAACGGGGCCCCCGTGCTGGATGGAACCGTCGCATTTGTCGAATGCACGCTGGAAGCGGTTTATCCGGGCGGAGACCACAGCATCGTCGTCGGAAACGCCATGCACGGCGGGACCCACGGGGGCGACCCTCTGGGCTACCATCGCGGAAACTATCAGCGCTTGCCCAAGACTTCGCTGCTGGGCAACGACCACCAGATGTGGTAGCCGGCGTTTTCATAGACTTCTTGCGCGCCCGCGGGCGGAGTCCATGCCAGGTCCCGGCGCGAAACGTAGTACACCGGATTCGCCGTAGGAAGCGGTTTTCCGCCTGCAAACACGCGCCGGACTTCTTCCTTGCGATCGGCTGCGTGAGGAGTGTTGTAATCGTGCCCGAACCACGACCGCGCTCGAGTATACGTGCTGGTCAGGTAATTGATGTTGCCGCTGCTGCTGGCGACCAACGCGGGGGGCTCGGCATGCTG
Organism: Bryobacteraceae bacterium; assembly: GCA_035469225.1. Classification (GTDB taxonomy): domain Bacteria; phylum Acidobacteriota; class Terriglobia; order Bryobacterales; family Bryobacteraceae; genus Palsa-187. Next base: position 1,883 of record DATIRX010000669.1, on the reverse strand, counting down.
GCCCAGCCAGCGTAGCGCGTCGCGCTCGTCGGGATCAACGGTGATCGCGTAGCGCTGCACCCCGGCGTCGCGGAAGGACGCGAACCAGAACAAATTGTCGGAAGTCATCACCAGCAGGAACATCGCGACGGCGGCCGTGCGCCAGACTCTGGACTGGACCGCCAAAGTCTTATCGAGCAGCTGCAGCAGCCCGGGAGCGCCCAGGTAGAACAGCGCGATCCAATCGTAGCCGTGAGCGAAATGAATCTGCTGCACGGGCTTGATCAACAGGTCGTGATGCGTCAGGCCCACAATCACGGCCAGCAGCACCAGGAACAACCGCATGCGCGAATCGCCCAGCACCGGCCGGAGATGCTGCCAGCGACTGAGCCGCACAAACGCGAAGATTCCGACCAGGTACAGGGCCGGGAAGGCGGTCCAGAACATGTAAGGCCAGTCCAATTCCCACTGCGCGCGCAGCGACTGGTGATCAGCGAAGCGGTTCAGGAACACCTGGTAGTAGCCCACGTGACAAACCAGGATCGCCGCAGCGCCGGCCAGAAAACGAACCGAGGCCGCTCCGCTTTTGAGAATCGTCTCGATGGCCGCGTAGGCGGTGAAAACCAATGCCAGGCTGAACCCGGAGAATGGATGGCTGGCCGATAACAGAGCGGAAAGCGCCAGTGCCGCGCCGCGGCGTTGGCGGATCAGCATCAAGATTGCCAGCAGAAAGACGCCGTGGTAATAGGCTTCGGTGGGCGCGACCAGGTTGCGGCCGAAATTCAAGAGCCACCAGCCGTCCATGGGATCGAACATCAGCGACGCTTTGGCCACAGGCGTTCCACTGGACAAACCGAAAGCCAGTCCGAAGAGAGACAAAACTCCGCCGCCCCAGAAAAAGCACACCAGGCCCAGCTTCTGCGCCTGCGTGCGCCAGCCGATGACTTCTTCGTAAAGCCGCGCGGCCACGATGGCCGCGAACGCGACGGCCGCCAGTCCAAACAGATTCAGAGCGTACGCCGGTGCAAGGCCGATCTTCTGCAAAATTCCCAGCAGAAGAATGTGGGGCTGAAAATAGATGGCGGGCGTCCCATAGGGCGCGTAGGGATTTCCGTAGGTCCATCGAAATCCCTCATCGAAATGCTGCCGCGCGTTGGCGACGTAGTACGCCAGGTCGTATTGAATGAATCCCGTGGGAACCAGGCCCCTGGTCCAGGCGGACCAGGCTCCGTAGATCAGGGGAAAGAAAGCCGGCAGGCTGAGCAGCAGCGGAACCCACCGGGGAACAGCAGATCGCGAGTTCCCAACGGTGTCGGCCTCTACCATGGCGGCGATGGGAGCAGGAATCACCTACTCCTGTAATCGGCCATCCGGGCGGGGAGGTTTAGCTACCGGTTTCCTACCGGTCGGCGTTGGGTTTGGTGCTGATCAGGTGGCGGACGTCCTGGTTGTTCTCTTCGCAGGAGTATTCGATCAGCTCGGGCAGGCCGTGTGCGGCCGGCGGAAGCGGCCGGATCACGCGCTGCTGTACCCAGGGCTTGGCGTACATCTTAGGATCGTCGATCGTATATTCCAGATTGATCGTCGTCGGAGTGCGCGTGTAGCGTTCCGTCAAGTGCGTGTCGGCGGTGTGCTGATGCCCGGCGGTATCGAGCCACGTCCGGTCGTTCAGCCCGATCGTATCGATCACAAACGTATCGCCTTCCCATTTCCCGGTCGAATCCCCCATGAACGACGGAGGAAGATTTTCCGGATGCTTACGTCCGTCGGTAGGAATGGCCCGCCACTGCCGCATATATTCGAACAGCATCACGACGTATTCCTGCGTCTGGATAATCTGCATCGGGTAGGGCGATTGCATAATGCGCGGCATGCCCGGATACAGGCATAGGGACGTGGGATCA
>DATIRX010000668.1:0-5998 GCA_035469225.1 Bryobacteraceae bacterium | reverse complement strand
TCCTGGTGGACGGGGTCGCGCCGCTGTATCACTACACCGTGCATATGCCCCGGACGGCCAGCCTGCGGATCAAGGACTACAAATCGGAGAGCGACGTCAGCGACCTGGCCGCGGACCTGCAGGTGGACACCTACAAGGGCTCCCTGCGACTGCGGAATCATGCCGGCGGGCTGACGGTGAACACCTACAAAGGCGACATCCGAGCCGACTTTGCCGCGGTCACGGCGCGCAGCAGCATCGATACGTACAAGGGGAACATCGACCTGCGGTTGCCCCGCGAAAGCCGATTTGATCTGCATACCAACCTCGGGCGGCATGCCACGCTGGACAGCGATCTCCCACGTTACGTCCCCGCATCCAGCCTGCATGAGGGTCCGGAGCTGCGGCTGAAATCCTATAAGGGCGAATTCAGATTGCGCGCGCGCTGAGCGGACTTCTCTTTGTAAGAGAAGATCAGGGCCGCGGTCAATCCGCACGCTGCCGCCAGTGACAGCCACACGCCGGGCATCGCGGGATTGCCGGTGGCGTGAATCAGATAGGTGCAGATGGCCGGGGTGAAGCCCCCGAACAGCGCTGTCGCCAGGCTGTAGGCTACCGAGAAGCCGGATGTGCGCACTTCCACAGGCATGATCTCGGTAAGGTAGACCGCCATCGCACCGTTGTAGGCCGCGTAGATAAACGCGAGCCACAATTCGACCGTCAGGAGCCGATAAAACGACGGCGCGGACACCAGCCAGGACAGCGCAGGATAGGCCGTGAGCAGCGCGGCGATGGTGCACGCGATGAGAATCGGACGGCGCCCGATGCGGTCGGAAAGCGCTCCGGAGAGCGGCAGCACCAGAAGATTACACGTCCCCACGCACAAGGTCACCACCAGGTTTCCGGTGGCCGCCAGATGCAGGACATTGGCTCCATACGTCGGCGTGTACGCCGTGACGAAGTAGAAGCTCACCGTGGTCATGGTCGCCATCATCGTGCCCAGCAGGACCAGCGGCCAGTTCGCCAGTACCGTGCGGGCGATCTCCTTGGGTTGCGGAACGTGCGTGCGCTGGATGAACGCGTCGCTCTCCTCGAGCGACCGGCGCAGGATCAACAGGAAGGGGATCAGCGCGCAGCCGGCCAGGAACGGAATCCGCCAGCCCCACTGCTGGATCTGTCCGGCCGACAGGGTCAACGTCAGCGCCAGGCCGAGCACGGCGGCGAACATGACGGCCACCTGCTGGCTGGCCGATTGCCAGGCGACGTAAAATCCCTTGCGGCCCACGGTGGCGATTTCGGAGAGATAGACGGAAACGCCGCCCAGCTCGACGCCCGCGGAGAATCCCTGCAGCAGCCGCCCGACCAGAACCAACAGGGGCGCAGCCAGGCCGATGGCGACGTATCCCGGCAGGATCGCTATGGAGAGCGTGCCCACGGCCATCAGCGCCAGGGTCAGAAGGAGGCCTTTGCGGCGGCCATGATGGTCGATATAGGCACCGAGGATGATGGCACCCAGGGGACGCATGAGGAATCCGGCGCCGAAGGTCGCCAGCGAGAGCATCAGAGAGGCGTACTCGTTGCCGCCAGGGAAAAAGGTGAACGCGATGGCGGCGGCGTAATAGCCGTAGATCTGGAAATCATACATCTCCAGGGCGTTACCGGCGGCGACGCGGACCACCCGGCGGACTTGCGACGTCCGGACCTGGGTCGAACTGGCGAGGGTGGACTGGGTGGCCATCGAGCTTTCGTTCAAGCATACCGCCGCGGGACGGAAAACGCTGCTACAAAACGAACCCAAAATGCCGTGATCACAAGCAGAGTCCACTTCAAGGTTCAGGGTGTGGAGGGAGAGAGAAGCGGGTGGAAGAACGCAAATGGCTGAGGGAATTGGGGAACCAATCTCGCGGAAGGTGTCATTTTGGTTCAAACGTTAACCTAAACTCGGAGCATGGTCCGTAAAGCGAGCGTGGTCATCGAGAAGGACGAACATGGCTTCTACGCATGGTGCCCCGAACTAAAGGGGTGTCAATCGCAAGGGGATACTCTTGAAGAAGCCGTCGCCAACGTTCGCGAGGCGATCGAACTCTATCTCGAGACCCTTCCGCCCGAGGAGCGCGATCAGCATTTGAGTAGGGAAATCCTGACGACGACCGTCGAAGTGAATGCCTAGGGCTCCACGGCTCACGGCGTCAGAAGCTGAGAGTCTCCTTTTAGAGGCTGGATTTGAGCGTTTGCGTTCAAAGGGCAGCCATAGGATCTACGGCAAGGGCCAACTCCGCGTCACGGGCCCTTCCACTCAGGGAAGGTGTTACACCCAAGGTGTTACACCCTAAGATCGTGAAGCAAATGGTTGAGATTATCGCGGAGGCCTCGCAGGCCGGTGACTGACGCCACGGCACGGCCTCAAGAGTCCGGCGCCTGTTCTTAGGAGCATGTTCATAGGAGCACTGCCAAACCCAAGAGGGAGTGATATGCTTGCGAGAGCATGAAAACCCCGCTACTGCCAGCCCTGTTGCTGGGCGCGCTGCCGATGCTGGCACAACTCCCTGCCCCCAACGCCGCCGGGGTTTCCGCCGGCCACGACATCATGATCGTGAAGGACCTGGACGGCGCCAACCGTTTCTGGAACGCGCTGGGCGGCGAGCCCGCGCAGCTCGGGACACTCAAGCTGACCAAGCTCCCCGGCGTCCTTTATCTGATGCGCATGGGCGAGAACAAAGGCGGGACCGAGGGGTCGACCGTCGATTACGTCGGCTATAAGGTGAAGAACCTTAAGGAAACACTATCGAAAATGGACGCGGCGGGCTTTAAGCCGACACCCGGGTCAACCGCATCGCGGGCGTTTTTCTTCACGCCGGACAAGATCAAGGTACGCCTTGTCGAAGATCGTGCGCTGGCCACGCCGGTCGCCTCCGACATGCTCCAAATGAACGTTACGAACGTTGCCGAGGCCCAGGCCTGGTATCAGAAATGGTTTGGAGCCAAGCTGGTGAAGGAAGGCAATGAGACGTATGCCGATATCCCCGGCCACCGTATTCTGTTCGTGGAGGAACCTTCCCCCCTCGCCGGCACTCGCGGGCGCGCCTTTGACCGCATTGGCCTGGAAGTCAAGAATCTGGAAGAGTTCTGCAAAAAGCTCGACGGCGGCGGCATCAAGCTCGACGGCAAGGGTTACAACAGAGCCAAGAATATGGACCTGGCGGTGTGCCTGATCACCGATCCGTTTGGAACCTATATCGAGCTGAGCGAAGGGCTGGCGGCTGTAAAATAATCAAGGAATCTGAACATGAGAAGCATTCTTCAAGTCTCCGTGCTGCTGGCCGCCGCGAGTGTGACGTACGCCCAGGCGCCTGCGCAGGGTAAAGGCAAGCAGCCAGCCGGATCGGCTGGAACCGAATCCGGGTGGGCCGCGTTCCAGACGCGCTGCATGGGCTGCCACGGCAACGCCGCGGTGGCGGGGGCGCAAACGCCAGAGCAGATCCGCCAGATGTCGCCGGAGCGGATCTACGCCGCTCTGACCACCGGTTCGATGAAAACACAGGGCGACGCTTTGAGCGAAGATCAGCGGCGCATGCTGGCGACATTCATGTCCGCCCGGCCGCTCGGCAGCCTGAGCCAAGGTGCTGCGGCGAGCATGCCCAACCGCTGCCCGAGCAATCCCGCTATGAGCGATCCGGCCGCCGGACCTGCGTGGAACGGGTGGGGCGTGGACACGGGCAACACGCGCTTCCAGACGGCCAAGGGCGCGGGACTCACGGCAGCGCAGGTTCCCAATCTGAAGCTCAAGTGGGCCTTCGGCGTGCCGACAGGCTTATCGCAATACAATCAGCCGACCATCGTTTCCGGCCGGGTGTTTCTCGGCACCGACACCGGCTATGTTTACTCGCTGGACGCCAAGACGGGTTGCGTGTACTGGTCCTTCCAGACCAAGGCAGCGGTCCGGGGCGCGCTCAGCGTGGGAGCGGTGAAGGGCAAGGGCTCCACCAAATACGGCGTGTTCTTCGGTGATTTCCGCACCTACGTCTACGGGCTGGACGCGCAAACCGGCCAGCAGATCTGGTCGACAAGAGCAGACGATCACTTCATCGCGCGCATCACCGCGGCTCCCATCTTTCATGACGGGAAGGTGTATGTGCCGGTGTCGTCATCGGAGGAATTTCAGGCGGGAAATCCGGATTATGCCTGCTGCACGTCGCGCGGCAGCGTGGTCGCGTTCGACGCCAGCAACGGCGAGCGTCTGTGGAAGACCTATGTAATGGATGAGCCCAAGCCGGTTCGAAAGAATTCCAAGGGGGTGCAGCTGTATGCGCCGGCCGGCGGATCGGTGTGGAATTCGCCCACCATCGATACCAAGTTCAACGCCATATATTTCGGCACAGGCGACGCGGAAACCGAGCCGGCAGCGAAAACCAGCGACGCAGTGATGGCGCTGGACCTGAAAACCGGCAAGGAACTGTGGCACTACCAGATCCAGGAGAACGACGCATTTCTCGGCGGCTGCGGCGGCGGCGTGAACAAGTCCGACAACTGCCCCAAGAATCCGGGCCCGGATCTGGACATCGGCAACTCGCCGATCCTGAAGACGCTGCCGGACGGCAAGCGAGTCCTGCTCACGGCAGCCAAGGACGGCCGCGTGTTCGCGCTGGATCCGGACAGGAAAGGCGCGCTGCTGTGGATGACCAATGCGGCTCCGCCGCCTCCGCCGGGAGCGACCGGATTCGCACGTTTAGGCGGCGTCGTGTGGGGCGGCGCGGCGGACGATCGCAACGTTTATTACGGGCTGAGCGCGGGCGGCATGTCGGCCCTGAAACTGACCACCGGCGAAAAAATCTGGTACACACCGCTGGCCAAGGAAGGCACGCGCGTGAACAATGCCGCGGCCGTGAGTGCGATTCCCGGAGTCGCCTTCGTGGGAGGATCGGACGGAGTGCTGCGTGCTCTTTCCACCGCGGACGGTAAAGTAATTTGGGAATACAATACGGCACGCGATTTCGATACAGTGAATAAGGTTGCCGCCAGGGGCGGCGCGATTAATTCGATTGGTCCCACGATCGTAAACGGGATGTTGTTCATAGGGTCGGGATACGCAGTCAGCGGAAATAATTTCGGCAACGCGTTACTGGCGTTCTCGCTCGAGTAAAAGTCATTATCTACACCCAACCAAAAGGAGAACACCATGAGTAAGTTTCGAACCATTTTGAGCGCGGCCATGTTGTTGATGGGCGCGTCGGCGGCGTTTGGCCAGGCCAAGGACGGCAAGGGCAAGGCGGCGCCACAGCCGATGAGCTTCTTCGTCACCAGTGTGGGCAGCGGTAAAGGCGCAGACCTGGGCGGACTGGCCGGAGCGGACATGCACTGCCAGATGCTGGCGGCAGCCGTGGGACGCGGCAGCAGCACATGGCACGCCTATCTCAGCACGCAGGCGGCGAACGGCCAGCCGGCGGTGAACGCGCGCGACCGCATCGGAAACGGTCCGTGGTACAACGCCAAGAACCAGCAGATCGCGGCGAATGTCGCCGAGCTGCATGGGGACACGCTGGAACAGGCTCGCCTGGGGAACCGGGTCAACAAGATCACGGCGATCGACGAGAAGGGCGAGATGCTGAAGGGCGTGGGCGACCAGCCCAACGAGCACGACATCCTGACGGGATCGCTGCCGGACGGACGTGCCTACACGGATACCGCGGACCACACTTGCAAGAACTGGACCAGCGGCTCGGATGGTACGGCGCAGCTGGGCCACTTTGACCGTCTGGGCGGCGGCAATGCGTCCTGGAACTCAGTGCACGCGAGCCAGGGCTGCAGCCAGCCGCAACTGGTTGCCACGGGCGGCGCAGGCAAGCTGTACTGCTTCGCGATCAACTAAATGGGCCGCTCGCTGGCGCTCGCGGTTCTGCTGGCTGGAGCCGCATTTGCCCAGGACGGGTCTACACTCTACGACCGCACCTGCGCGTCGTGTCATAACGGCGGCAACGATCGCGCGCCCAGCCGCGATGCGCTCCGGTCCATGTCCGCAGAT
>DATIRX010000667.1:0-20610 GCA_035469225.1 Bryobacteraceae bacterium | reverse complement strand
TCTGTAGAGTTACTACGCCAGATCGAACTTTTCGTGGTGCAGCTGCGCGTCGCTCCTGATCAGCACCGGGCGGCGCAGGACCTCTTCGAGTTCTTCCAGATACTTATTTTGATGCGATTTCAGAACTTTGGCTACATCCGGATGAACGCGCAGCACAACTTCTTTGCCTTCCACGCTGGAAGCCATCTTGCGGGATTCCGCCAGGATCTCGCTGACCACCGTCTGGACGCTCTTGATGTAGCCGGCGCCGTCGCAGTGCGGGCAGGACGAGCACAACGTTCGTTCGAGCGATTGCTTGACGCGCTTGCGGGTGATGGCCACCAGCCCGAAATCGTTGAACTGGAGAATCTTGTAGGGAGCGCGGTCGGCGCGCATGGCTTCTTCCAGCGCCTGCATGACCTTCTGGCGGTTCTTGCGCTCGTCCATATCGATGAAGTCGATGACGATAATGCCGCCCAGGTCGCGCAGACGGACCTGCCGGACGATTTCCTTGATGGCCTCGGTATTGGTCTTGACGATGGTGTCTTCCAGGCGGTTGGACTTGCCTACAAATTTGCCGGTGTTGACGTCGATGGCCACCAGCGCTTCGGTCTGATTGATGACGATATAGCCGCCCGACTTCAGCCATACCTTGGGCCGCAAAGCTTTTTCCAGCTCGTTGGTGACGCCGAAGGCGTCGAAGATGGGCGCCTCGCGCGTGTACATCTTCACCTTACCCACCAGGGCAGGCTGAAAGCGTTCGACAAACCGCAGGACGCTCTCATAGGCTTCTTCGTTGTCGATCCAAATGGCCTTGAAGCTATCCCCCAGCTGATCGCGCAGGATCCGCTGGACAATGTCGAGATCGTGGTGCAGCAGCGCCGGAGCGGGTTTTTTGTCGGCCTTGGTGCGGATATCCTGCCACAGGTTGTAGAGGAACAGCATGTCCGCGGCGATTTCTTCCTCGGTGCGGCCCTCCGCGGCGGTGCGCGTGATAAAGCCCCCCACGGGTCCCGGACGGCGGCCTTGCAGAATACGTTTTAACCGCAGGCGCTCTTCGTCGCTGGCGATCTTGCGGGAAACGCCCATGTGCTCCAGCGTCGGCATGTAGACCACGAAACGGCCCGGCAGGGCGATGTGGGAAGTGATGCGCGCGCCCTTTTGCCCCAGGGGCTCCTTGGCGATCTGAACGATAATTTCCTGACCTTCCTTGACCAGGTCGGCGATGGACAGCGTGGTGGAGGTCTGGGCCGTTACGGCCCGCTCGCGATTCTGTCCGCCTTCGGGCCGCGGCGATCCATTGGATGGACGGTCGCCGGGTGCGCGGTCGCGCGACTCCTGCTGGCGACCATCCGGACGGCGATCCTGACCGGATCCGCCGCGGTTGCGACGTCCACGGCGCGAGACACGATGCGGAAAGCGGCCGCCGCGCTCGCGAACTTCAGCCGTGCCGGTGGATTGCTCGGCAGCGCCGGTTTCGGCTCCTTCGGTCACGTCATCTGCGGGCGATCCTTCCTCCGCAGCGAGCGGATCGCCGTTCTCGGAGGTTTCTTCTTCGGCGATCGCTTCGCCCAGGATCATGGCCTGGATGTCGCGATCTTCGTCTTCATCCAGCAACGGCGCGGTGACTGGACCCGATTGAGCGGCATCTTCCGCGTAGGCGGCTTCCGGCGAAATCAGAGGCTCTTCGATGGCATGCGTGGGAGCGTCCGGAAGCGCGTTCTCCGGCGGATAGTGAATGGGTTCCTCGTAGATGACCTGTTCTTCCTGGACGTCTTGTGCTTCCAACTCCTCTTCCGTAGGAAGAGGCGGAGGAACGGCTGCCGGCCTGGCCGGCTCCAGGACGTGAGCCTCCCGCGCATGTCGTTCCACGGCGGGCGGGGGGCCGCCCCGGTATTTGGCCAGGGATTCGCCCGGCAGAACCAGCGGGGTTTCGGCACGCTCCGGCGGGGCGATCACTTCGTCAAGTTCGGGCACCACGCTTTGCGGAATGCGTGAGGGGGCCGATGTTTCCGCGCGCGCTGGCGCCTGGGAAGACGGCGGGGCATGGGGAGAGGGCGAGACTTCGGCGTATTTCGAGTCAGGGAATCCTCGCCCGCGCTGGCGGCGGCGGCGCGACCGGCGTCCGCGGCGGTCCCGGTCCTCGGGACGATCGCCAGCCCTTTCGGGCGGACGTTCGGCAGGCGGTTCCCCCGACCTGGCAGGCCGCTCCCCGGCGGCTTCTCCGCCCGGCGCCGTGCCGGCCGCCGGAGCTCCATCGGCGACCGCCGCGGGGGATTCGGCCGGTTCGGATACCGCGGCCGGAGCCTCCTGGGGAGGACGCATGGCGGGGCGACGCTCGCGATCCCGCTCGCGTTCCCGCGGGGGACGCTCATCGCCGGTCACACGATCGATGTCTTCGTGCTCTTCCAGGAAATCCGATACGTAGAGGAACGTATCGCGCTCCAGGCCCAGGTCGACAAACGCCGACTGCATGCCTGGCAGCACGCGCGTCACCCGGCCCTTGTGAATGCTCCCGGCGAGCGAGTATTCATTGGCCCGCTGGAAGTAAACCTCCACGAGCTGATCGTCTTCCAGGAGCGCCACTCTGGTTTCGTGCCGATTGGCCGAAATTACCAGTTCTTTGCTCATCCCCAGCCTCCCTCCCGCGATCTGTGCGCGGGGCGTCGCAATGGACCCGGCTAAGGGTGGGACAGTACTCAGCGATTCCGGATATGCAGCCGTCTCGTCACACGGAAGTGGAGCTAATCTCGAACACTTCCGACTCAACCAGCCCAGAGAGGCCACCAGAAAAAACCGCCGCGGGAGTGACCCGTTGCTCTTCCCTGATGAGCTCCAAAATCTTTGTACCGAAAATCGCCTTCCGTCCCCACGCCCGTACTACACGCAGGTCCGTCCATTAACCTAATCGCGCACAACGGCTGTGCGCTTAACTCAATCTAATCGCGCACAACGCCACGTACGGGCTGTGCGCTTAACTCGAAAACCGCCGAAGCCGGACATTGTTCACCAGCCCCAGCATTATGAAAATCGAAAACAGATTCGACCCGCCGTAACTCATCAGCGGCAAGGGAATCCCCGTCACCGGCATAGTGCCTACTACCATTCCCACATTGATCAACACATGGAACAACAGCATGGTTGCCACGCCCATGCAGATGTACATCCCCGCGCGATCCGGGGCCATTTGAGCATTCTGCACGATCTGCATCAGCAACAGAAAATACAATCCCAGGACGACTACCACCACTGCAAATCCGTGTTCCTCGGCGAAGGCCGAGAAGATAAAATCGGTGTGCGGCACGGGCAGAAACCGCAACTGGGTCTGCGTCCCGTGCGTCACCCCGCGGCCCCACATTCCGCCGTCCCCGACCGCGATCTTGGACTGAATCACCTGATACCCGCTTCCACGGGGATCCTGGGACGGGTCCACGAACGAGGTCAGCCGCGCCTTTTGGTAATCCTGCAGATAGGGATAGCGGACCAGCAGCGTCAGTCCAGCCGCCACGACGATGATCGCCAGATAATGCCATCGAATGCCCGCCAGCAGAATTCCAACGCCCAGAACCGGCAGGTACGTCAGGGCCGTTCCCAGGTCCGGCTGCTTCATGACCAGCGCCGTAGGAATTCCTACTAACACTCCTAATTTCAACAGTTCACGCCAACCAATCTGGTCGCGTTTCAGCTCCGACAGGTAGCGTGCTACCACCAATATTATCACCAATTTAACAAACTCTGAGATCTGAAAGTTGAAGCCTGTCCCGGGGATGCTGATCCAGCGACGGGAGCCGAACACTATCCTTCCGAATTGAAAAGTAGCCAGCAGCGCCGTGATCGCCAGCCCGTAGAGGATGGGAACCTGGCCCAGCAGCGTGTGGTAATCAATGGACGACGCCACCCACATGATCCCGATGCCGGCCAACACCCAGAGAGCCTGCTTCCACCAGGCGTCGCTCCACTTGGTGTCATGGGTTGCGGAATAGATCTGCAAGACTCCGAGCGAACAGATAATAAGGGTGATGATGAGGAGCGACCAGTCGAGGTCGCGGAATGACCGGTAGCGGGACATCCGTGAAACTCCAGTGTAGCGCCGCGACGGCCACTCTTGGGGGAGTGTTCTTTAGTTGTACATCCCCAGCGGAACAGACACCGTGATGGGCGGCCCCGTCAAGTTGCCCGCGATGTAAGGCGACAGAGTCACAAATGAGTAGCCCGAGATCTGGATGTTCAGCCGATAATTGTCGGTCCCCGATCCCGGATTCGTCACCACTACGTTGCCCGAAGTGAGATTAAAGTAGGAAGGGGCTCCGCCGCCCGGATCGGTGGATTGGAAAAAGCGCACCATGTTGCTGACCGAAGCCGTATTGGTCGGATCGTTGATGGCGCCCCACCGCGCGGCAAACCGCGCGCGTTCCACCAAAGCCTGATGGACGAATAAGAACTGTCCGAAATCGAAGGCGCCAATCAACAGGATTAAGAAGACCAGGTAGATCAAGGCCATCTCGACAAACACAGCGCCCTTGCTGGTGCGGCGGCGCGAACTGCTGCTACGCATTCCGGTTTTCCTCATATTGGTGACCAGATCCCCTGATACGCAAACATGACCTGAGGTTTGTTCGTAAGCGTAGTGGTGGCAAAGATCGAGTTGATGGTGTAGCCGGTAATCGAGACCGTCATCTTCGTGGGGATTCCAAGCGGGCCAAAATACGGGACCACATTGATGTTGGCGGCCGTCAATCCAGGCAGAACCGGCGCGGAGCCGGCGGTTGAACTCCCGTACAGAACCATGTTCTGCACCTTGGACTTAAACGCCGCAGTTGGGGTTGGGTTGGGCGAATCGTAGGGAATCACCGAAGCATACCGCGCACCCCTGGCCACCGCGTTCTGAAGGTTGTTGTACTGGAGGAATGTGTAGCCGAACCGGAAGGTCCCCGTGAACGCCGCCAGCAGTACGCCCGAACCGATGGCGAACTCGATCATGACACTCCCGCTGCGATTGCGGAAGCGCGTTAGTGCTTTTTGCATCGATGGTTTCATTGGACTAATTTCACCCTTGTGGCTCCCGTGGAGCCTCCGTCCCCCGGACTGATGCTCCCGATCTGGTATGGCCCCGAGTAGATGGCACAGAACGGGTCATTGCCATTCGCAGCTTTCTTGTAATAATCGCTGTTGGCGCCGTTGGTGTAGAGAAGGAATTGTCCAAAACCGAGCACCGTCGTATGGGTCGGATCCGTAGGATCCACAATAGGAACGGGAAGCAGCCGGCGGCCATTGTGAAGACTTCCCAGGTATGTATTTGAGGTCGTCGGTGTGCCCACAATGTTGAGAGTTAGTTCGATGTCCTGATTTACGCGTTCGTCCAGGTATCCCGCTTGGGACTGCTTTTGCCCATTCGTGAGGACAGGCATGATATTGTCGCCCACAGCAACCGGGGTCGTCTGAGCGCTGAGATTCACAATTTCCTGCTCGATCACACTATTTGAGGTGGCTCCCCAGTATCCGCTATTGCTGGATCCCCAATTCGTCACTACTGCAATCTTTGAAGCGGTAGGCTCGTCGGTGCATGGAGGCCTGATGAAGCAATTATCCGGATAGCCGTTTTTGGCGGGATCGCATCCGCCGGCGGACACAGCTGGCCACTGGATATCGTAGACCTTTCCGACCGTCAGTCCAAACTCGGGGCCCGTGGGGTTTGTGCTGACGGCCGTGTAGGGCGACAGACCCTGCGGGAACGAAGTGATGACAATTTGTCCCGCAGTCGCGGTAGCAATCACATCCTGTGTGGTCTTTGGGACAACGATCGGCATTAGATACAGCTTCAGCGGCACGGTGGTGGAAACTTTTGCATAGATGTAGCCTGCGGCCGGGTTCGGGTTGGCGACCCACGGACCACCGATCGCTGTTGCGAACGTCAGTGTGGGGTTAGCGACCGCGGTCGTGTCGAGATTCCAGGAATTGGTCGAATTGGCGACGGCCGTCTGGGCGGCGGCGATGCCCACGGTGGTGCCATCCAGCGCCAGCGCGGCCGCGAGCGCGGCGGAATCGCAGAACGCCTGCGTCTCATTCTTGGCGATGAACACTCTGCCCACATCGATGGCTATGCCCAGGGCAGCAATGAGAGCAATGATCGTAAAGCCCATGGTGATGAGTACAAAGCCACTCCTCTTGTCTCTCACTCTGTTGGCGATCTCAACGGATCTGCTCTGCATAGTCGGCCTCCCGTGTAATGCTCCACTTTCGATTATTGGGGAGGACCCAGACTTTTACACTAGGAGAAAAACCTCAGAACGGTGCGCGAAAACGCTGGGACCTTAGAATACGCGGGCGATCCGTAGGGCCTTAGTCTCCCGAGGGCCTGGGAGAAATCTACTAGGACTATTGGGGCCGCCGGATGAGAGCCAGGTTGGGCTGCGTGAGCTTTGACAGGCGAGTCTTCTTGTCGAAGTAGGCTTTGATGACGTCGCGGGCGGTGGGCGCAGCCAGGTTGCCGTGTTCTCCGCCCTCATAGAGGACGGCGATGGCAATCTCGGGATTCTCTTCCGGCGCAAAGGCCACAAACCAGCCGTTGTCTTTGAGCTCGGACGCCGCCAGCTTTCCGGATTTTCGCAGGTCGTTGGACACGCGCTGGGCGCTGCCGGTCTTGCCCGACACGGTGACTCCCGGAATGGCGGCCGAAGTGCCCGTGCCGCCTTCATTGACCACGCCATACATCCCGGAGACCACCTTGGCGATGTTGTCCAGGTTCCAATTGCCGCGGCGCAAGGGCTCCGGCGGAGCCGCCGGTTTCACCAGGTGGGGTTTGAACCACACGCCGCCGTTGGCCATGCCGCCGATCGCCGTGGCCAACTGGATGGGTGTCACGGTAACTGCGCCCTGGCCGATGGCCACCGAGATGGTCTCGCCGGGATACCATTTGTCGCGTTGAGTGCGCAGCTTCCACTTGGAGGATGGCATCAGCCCTTCGGCCTCGCCCGGAAGATCGATGCCGGTCTTGATGCCGATCCCTGCCATCTGGGCATATTCAGCGATATTGTCGATCTTGATCCGGTCGCCAACGGTGTAAAAGAAGACGTCGCAGGAATGCACGATTCCGGCGTGGAGGCTGACGATGCCGTGGCCGCCCTTGACCCAGCACTTGGTGTAGCGGCCGTAAAAATTAGCGCCGCCGCTGCAGCGGACCGAAGTATTCTCGTCGATGGTTCCGGTCTCCAGGCCGGCCATGGCCACCAGCGGCTTGAAGGTGGATCCCGGCGCGAACTGCGCTTGAATCGCCCGGTTGAGCAGGGGATTGTCCGGGTTCGACGTCAGGGCCTTCCAGTCCGCGGCTTTGATGTGCGCCGCGAACAGGTTCGGATCGAACGCGGGACGGCTGACCATCGCCAGCACCGCTCCATCGCGGGGATCCAGGGCCACCACCGCGCCCTTCTTTCCTTCCAGTGCCAGCTCCGCCACGGCCTGCAGATCCAGGTCGATGGTGAGCTGCAGATTCTGCCCGGGCGTGGCCTCGACGCTCTCCAGCACTTCGTGCTCGTGGCCGGCGACGTCCACCACCACGCGTCTTTGACCGTCGACGCCTTTGAGGACTTCGTTGTACTGGCGCTCGAGTCCGGACTTGCCGACCAGCTCGCCTTGGGAATAATTGGCGAACTCCGAGGTATTCAGCTCGGTTTCGCTCACTTCGCCGACGTATCCGATCACGTGCGCCGCCAGACCTTCCTGGGGATACAACCGGCGCGGCTCCTGCACCATTTCGAGTTCGGGGAATGTGCCGGGGTCGCGGTGGGAATCGATAAACGTCAGCTCGGCGGGCGTGAGATCACGCTTGATCGGAATAGGGCTATAGCGTTTCCCGGCGGCGTAGCGCTTGACGGTCGCCTTCAGCTCGTCCAGATCCAGGTGCAGGCCTTCGGCGATGGGCGCCAGATGTTCCGGCCTCAGATTTTCCTGCATAAGCTGGACCAGAAAGGCGGGCTGATTATCGACAATGACCCGGCCATCGCGGTCGAGGATTTTCCCGCGAGGCGCCAGCAGAGGAACGGTCTTAATCCGATTGCGCTCGGCCAGCGTGCTGTTGGCCTCGTGGTCGCGAATCTGAAGCACCCAGAATCCGGCGATCAGAAACAGGAACACGCCCACGGTGACGTACTGGAAGACTGCGATCCGGCCCAGCGCGAAGCGCGCATTGTCGTTCAATATCCGGTCTGTGGAATCGCTGTCCGGACGGTCGGGATCGCTCACGGGGTACCTACCATTCCATTACTCCGTCACTCTCAGTTTATCCAAGATATGAAACAAGGGTACGGCCACCGCCGCATTCAGGACGGCCAGGACCAGGGTTTGCACGGGTTCGAAGGAGACCGCCTGCCCCAGCAAGGCGCGTGCCAGCACCCAGTAAAAGAACTGGTGGAAGAAGAAAAAAAAGAAGGCCAGCACCAGCCGCAGCAGGGCGCTGCTGGCTTCAAAACGCTGGCCCACGGTGGCCGCAAAGTAGCCCACCAGCGTCTTGACGATCCCGAACATCCCCAAAGGCTGGTTGGAGAGCGAATCCTGCGCCAGCCCGATACACATCCCCAACAGTACGCCGGAGGGAGGGGATCGGCGCATCAGGGAGAAATACACCGTCACCAGCAGCGGCATTTCCAGGTACGCCAGGGTGGTCACGAAGCGCGGGACATAGACCTGGAACAAGATGGCCGCCAGGGGAATTCCCACGAGAGCGACCCACTTGAATTTGGAGGCGCGGCTTTTGCGGGCAGGATCGCTGAAACCTGCGGCGATGTCGCTCATGGCCGAGGCGGAGGCGCCGAATTTGGCGAAGGTGGCGAAGCCGGCAACGTCGCGGGCGGGCGCGCCGCGCCGGGATCCGGCACGCGGTTGAAATCCGGCGCTCCCCGGCCGCGTTCTCCGAAGACGTGCTTCTGATCTTCTCCGATGCGGCGGGTGTGCTCCACTTCGCGGTCCAGGTCGGTCTCAGCGCCGCGGCTGCGGGCAGTGCTCACCGGATCGGCCGCATCGCCCTCGGCCGGCGGCAGCGGCTGCAGGAACACCGTCTGGTTGGGGGCGGGCGCCTCCGGGATAGGCGCATGATCGCCTTCCAGGATCACCAGAACGTCTTCCAGGCCGTTCTGCAGTCCGCTGGGGCTCAGGACGATTTCCTTGACCGTGCGGCCGGGGCGCACCGCGATGACCGTTCCGACGGGATGGCCCTTGGGAAAAATACGATCGTCGCCGGAAGTGTAAAACCATTCTCCGGGCTCGACCACTTGCTCGTTCTGGACGTGATCCACCATCACGCCGCCGTTTCCGGTGCCCTTCAGTGTTCCGTGCACCCGGTTTTTCTGAGAAATGACGCCGGCAGCAAACGTGGGATCGGTCACCAGCAGCAAAGTGGATGCAGTGGGATACGCGCTGACGATTTTCCCGACGATTCCGCTGGGCGTAATGACGGCCATGCCGGGTTGGATGCCGCTGCCTGAGCCCCGGTCGATCAGCACCACGCGGCCGTTGGAGCCCGGTGAGTTGCCGATGATCCGCGCGGCGATGGTCTTCCCGCGGGAGTGTTCCTGAAATACAGCCAGCGCCTTGCCGCGCTCGGCGGTATCGAGCTCGCTGCGCAAATACTGGTTCTCCAGCTGGATACGATTCAGATCGGCCTGGAGGCGTTTGTTTTGCTCGCGCACGTCCAGCAGCACGAAATAGTCCTTAAAGAACCCGGTGGTGCTGCTGCGTCCGCCTTCCAGGAGCCGCGCCAGAGGAGTCACCGCGCTGACCGCCCAGACGCGGATCAGGCGGACTTCCTGATTGCTTTTGACCTGGTAGGCGATCAGCACCAGCTGGACAAGAATCGCCGCCACCAGCGCCGTGAGATTGCGGTAGCGATTGAGAATCAAATCCATAACAACTTCGGACTACGTCTTTTATTCCACAGCGATCCGGCGCAAAAGCGCGAATTCCGTCAGCATTTTTCCGGTGCCCAGCACCACCGAAGCCAGCGGATCTTCGGCGATCGATACCGGCAGTCCGGTTTCATGGCGGATGCGCTTGTCTAAGTTCTTGATCAACGCGCCGCCACCCGTGAGAACGATGCCGCGGTCGCTGATATCGGCGGAAAGTTCCGGGGGGGTGCGCTCCAGGGCCACACGGATGGCATTCAGGATGGTGGCGATCCCCTCCGACAGCGCCTCGCGGATTTCAGAATCATCCACCGAGACGGTCTTGGGGACTCCCTCGATCAGATTGCGGCCCTTGATTTCCATGGTGAGGGGCTTATCCAGCGGAAACGCCGAGCCGATCTGGATCTTCACTTTTTCGGCCGTGGTTTCACCGATGAGCAGATTATATTTCCGCTTCATGTACTGCATGATGGCGTCGTCCATGGCGTTACCCGCCACGCGAACCGAGCGGGAATATACAATTCCCGACAACGAAATCACCGCGACGTCCGTGGTGCCGCCGCCGATATCCACCACCATGTTTCCAGACGGTTCGGTGATAGGCAAGCCGGCTCCGATGGCAGCCACCATGGCCTGCTCCACCAGGTACACTTCGCTGGCCTTGGCGTGATAGGCCGAATCGATGACGGCGCGCTTTTCCACCTGGGTAATTTCGCTGGGAACGCCAATGATGATGCGCGGATGCACCAGCATCTTCCGGCCATGGGCCTTCTGAATGAAATAGTTGAGCATCCGCTCGGTGACTTTGAAATCGGCAATGACGCCGTCTTTCATCGGGCGAATGGCGACGATGTTGCCGGGCGTGCGGCCCAGCATATCCTTGGCTTCCCTCCCGACAGCTTCCACTTCCCCGGTGTTCTTATTCAGGGCTACGATGGAGGGCTCATTGACGACAATGCCTTTGCCTTTGGCGTAGACCAAAGTGTTGGCTGTGCCAAGATCGATGGCCAGATCGGAGGAAAATACACTAAACAACGACCGCAAGTTCATAAGAAAATACTCGACGTCCTGCGAACCTCTGGGAGGAAGATCGGCCTGGCCAAGCCACTTATGAAGGTACCATACGGGCTAAACGCGGGCAAGGTTTTTTGTTTTCATCGCGCTAGACTGGAATATGTGATCTCCCGCCGCACCCTGTTGGCCCTGCCCTTCGCCGCCGCCTGCACCCGTCCGCAGGAAAGCTTCCGCGGCTATGCGTTCATCGCAAATCAGGAGGGCGGAGCCCTTGCCGCGGTGGATTTGGGGGTTCTGGCGGTAGCCCGCCACATACCCCTCGACGGGGCGCCGTCGCAGGTCATTGCCGCGGCGCAGCACCCCTTGGTCTACGCACTTACGCCCGAAACCGGTTCGGTGCATGAGATCCAGATCGATACCCTGCGGCTATCCCGCAAGCTGGGCGTGGCCTCGCAGGTCATCACCATGGAATTGTCCGCGGACGAGCGCTCGCTGTATGTCCTGGCGCGCGAGCCCCGGGCATTGATATCCGTGGCGCTGGACAGCTTCAAGGTCGACTGGAAACTGCCCCTGCCCGACGAGCCCGTGGGGCTGGCGGTCTCGCCGGATGGAAGGACCGCGGCGGTCAGCTCGGCGCGCGCGGTCCATCTGGTGGATCTGCCGGCCCGCCGCCTGAGCGCGCCGCTGGGACAGGGTGAGTATGGGCCGATCCAGTTCCATGCCGAGGGAAAGACTCTCCTGGCGGGGAATCGCGGGGAGCGGCTGCTTTCGGTGTACAGCGTGGCCGCGCAGCGTCTGATCACGCACTTGCCCATCTCCGTGCGGCCCGATCAATTCTGCCTGAGCCGCGACCGGGGCCAGCTCTTCGTTACCGGAGCGGGCATGGATGCGGTGGTGGTGGTGTACCCCTACGATACGCCTCAGGTCGGCGACACGGTTCTGGCGGGTCACGCTCCGGGAGCCATGGATGTTTCCAAGGATCTGCTGTTCGTCGCCAGCCCGCAATCCGGCGATGTGAGCATTCTCAGCATCGCCACGCGCAAGGTGATCGCAATTGTGCCGGTGGGCAGCGATCCGGGGTTCATACGCGTGACGCCGGACGATCAATATGCGCTGATACTCAACCGGAAATCGGGAGACGTAGCGATCTTAAGCGTGCCGGCGATTACCAAGAATAAAAATCGCTACAAGACGGCGGCGCTTCTTACGGTGATTCCGGTGGGTTCGCGGCCGGTGAGCGCGGCGGTGCGGGCGGTTTAATGGTTTTGCTCAAGCCCGGCTTCCGCCGGCGGTACGGGATGTTCCAGCTCGGCACTCACCATCCGAAGGAGATTCTCAGCCGATTCGGTGGTGGCGAAGGGCGACGTTGGCAGGGAATGATCGCCGCGACGCTTGATATCGGCCAGCAGGTCCTTCATCTCCGAAAGAGTGCCGGCGATCTGGAAGACTTTGCCTACGCCTGCGGCGACCAGCGCGAACACCAGAATGGCGGCGATATTGGACAGCCCTGCTCCGACGAAGTCCATGCTCTTATTCCTCCGGTCCCAGATGAATCGGCTCACCGGGCATGCGGCTTTAGTCCGGTAACGCCTTTGGCGCGGCGCGCGTCTAACATACTGATGAAGCGGATGTTGTTTGCAGGGCTTCTCGCGGTGGTGGCGGCGCGCGGAGCCGATACCGTGGACCTCCAGCGCACGCTCAAAGGCGTGGAGGACCACTACAACAAGATCCGCACGCTGCAGTTGAAATTCACCGAGACGTACGCGTCCAAGGGCCGCTCCCGCAACGAAGCAGGGGTTCTGTATCTGCGCAAACCCGGCAAGATGCGCTGGGAATACGCCTCGGGACAGCTGTTCGTGTCGGACGGCAAGTTCATTTATTCCTACTATCCGGAGGAACGCCGCGCCGAGAAAATGAGCATGAAGGAAACTGACGACCTGCGGGCGCCTCTGGCATTCCTGCTGGGCGAGGTGAACTTTCAAAGGGACTTCGGGACCTACCGGACGAAGGCCCAGGACGGCGGTGCGCTGATCACGGCTCTCCCCAAGTCGGACAAGTTTCCGTATACGGAAGTGACCTTCCTGACGGCGGCCGATTTCACCATCCGCCGGCTGGACGTGAAGCTGCAAACCAACGACGTGATCGTGTTTACGTTCGAGGGCGAAAAGCAGAACCCGCTGCTGACCGAGGCCTTGTTCCAGTTCACGCCTCCCAAGGGCGTCGAGCTGGAGGATCAGACCCGTTAAATTCGAGCTGAGAATTTCCGCCGCGCCTGTGCACCAATATTGTCGAGGTGCCACCAGCATGCAGCCTTCCGAACGCAATCGCCTGATCATGCAGACGCTGCTGCAGATGGAGAAGCAGTTCGGCAAAGGCTCAGTGCTGCAGCTGGGCTCGCGCAACGCGCTGCCGGTAACCGTAATCCCCAGCGGCTCGATCTCGGTCGACGCCGCGCTGGGAGTGGGCGGATTCCCGCGCGGGCGGGTGGTGGAAGTGTTCGGTCCGGAATCATCCGGCAAGACCACCCTGGCGCTACAGGTGATCGCGCAAGCGCAGGCGGCCGGAGGAGTCGCCGCGTTTGTGGATGCGGAACATGCGCTGGATCCAACCTACGCGCGGAAACTGGGCGTGGACATCGACGCGTTGATCGTTTCCCAGCCGGACTATGGCGAACAGGCTTTGGAAATCACCAGTGCGCTGGTTTCCTCCGGGGTGATCGACGTGGTGGTGGTGGATTCGGTGGCGGCCCTGGTTCCCAAGGCGGAACTCGAAGGCGAGATGGGCGATAGCTTCATGGGCCTGCACGCCCGGCTGATGTCGCAGGCGCTGCGCAAGATCACCGGAGCAGTGGCCAAGGCCAACGCGTGCATGGTCTTCATCAACCAGGTGCGGGAAAAGATAGGCGTGATGTTCGGCAATCCGGAGACGACCACCGGTGGCCGCGCGCTGAAGTTCTTCTCCTCGGTGCGGGTCGAGGTCCGGCGCATGTCGGCCATCAAGGATGGCGAGCAGGTGATCGGCAACCGCACCAAGATCAAGGTGGTCAAGAACAAGATCGCGGCTCCGTTCCGCGAGGCCGAGGTCGATATTCTCTACGGCGAGGGTATTTCGCGCGAAAGCGATCTGATTGACCTGGGCGCGGAGCAGGGCATCGTCGAGAAATCCGGCGCATGGTTCAGTTACGGAGGCGAGCGATTGGGGCAGGGACGGGACAACGCGCGCCTTTACCTGAAAGAGCACCCGGAAGTCCGCCAGCGGATCGATGCAGCGCTGCGGGAAAAGATCGGGCTGCCGAAGATTGAGGGAGCGTCACCTAAACCCTCCGCCGCGGAGTCCACGCGCGCCGCCTCTGCGCAAACCGCCTGACCTGCTCATTGGTCTGATAGAATCGGCGTGGAGTTTGCCCATGAAGAAGATCTCCCGCCGAAGCTTTGTCGAAGGCACCAGCGCCGGGCTGGTTGCTGCCGCTGCCGTACCGGCCATAAAGGCGCAACAGAAAACACCCGCAACGGTCGCCGCCTCGCCCGCTGCCAGCCCGAACGTTCCCCGCACTGCGATCCGTCTCAACGTCAACGGCGTCGATCATCGCGTGGAAGTCGAAGACCGATGGACGCTGGTGGAGCTGCTGCGCGACCACCTGCAACTCACCGGCACCAAGATTGGCTGCGATCGCGGCGAGTGTGGGGCCTGCACCGTGCTGGTGGACGGCACGCCGCTGTATTCCTGCAGCCAACTGGCGGTGTGGATGAACGGCCGTTCCATCCTGACGGTGGAAGGTTTGGCGAAAAAGGGCAAGCTCGATCCGCTGCAGGAAGCTTTCATTGAACATGACGCGCCGCAGTGCGGATACTGCACTTCAGGGCAGTTGATGATCGCCAAGGCTCTGCTGATGAAGAATACGCGCCCGACGCGCGAGGAAGTCCGCACGGCCATGACCGGCAATCTGTGCCGCTGCTCGAATTACAACCACTACGTGGAGGCGGTGATGGCAGCCTCGGGAAGCGCGCCGTCCACCGGGGGAGGCAACGCATGACGCCCCTCAAGACAGTCGGTCGCGCGACGCATCGCATTGACGCCCTCCAGCGCGTAACCGGAGGCGCGAAATACACCAGCGACCTGCATCTGCCCGGAATGCTGTACGCGCGCGTTCTGCGCAGCCCGCACCCGCATGCCCGCATCCGCAAGATCGATCTCACCAAGGCCCTGGCGCTGCCGGGCGTGAAAGCGATCCTGACGCACGAGAACTGCGATGTGGTGTGGAACAGCGGCGATCAGCTGGGCCAGCGCAAACTGTTCAACAATCCTGTGCGCTTCGCGGGCGATCCGGTGGCGGCGATTGCGGCGACCGACCGGCACATCGCTGAAGACGCGACGCACCTGATCGAAGTGGATTACGAAGTCCTGCCCTTTCTGACCGACCTGGAGGAAGCGTTAAAGCCGGGCGCGGTTCAGATCCATGCGGGCGGCAATCTCTCGCTCAACAACCAGCGCCAGCCGCAGCCGCAAACGTACCGGCGGGGCAGCGTTGCCGAAGGGCTCAAAGCCGCGGATCGCGTGTTCGAAGACAATTTCACGTCGGCGCATCACAACAACGCGCAGCTCGAAATCCGTGTGTCCGTAGCGGAGTGGTCCGGCGACAAGCTGACCGTGCACGCCGCGACGCAGGGAATCGCGAACTGCCGTACAGACATCGCGCGGGATCTGAAAATTCCCGTCGAGAACGTACGGGTCATCAGCGAATACATGGGCGGGGGCTTCGGCAACAAGAACCAAAACCAGGACTCCGATCTGATGGCGGCCATGCTCGCGAAACAGGCGGGCGCGCCGGTGAAGCTGGAATTCACCCGTAAAGAAGACTTCGTCGCCGTGCACGGCCGCTGGTCCAGCCGGCAATCCTACAAAGTGGGCGTGAAGAATGACGGAACTCTGACGGCGATCCAAATGACGGCGCTCACCGGCGCGGGCGCATATCGCAAGGGTTCGTGCGATCTTTCGGGCACCGAGATTTATCAGGTCCCGAACCTGGAGACCTCAGTCTCGCCGGTGTATACGAACACGGCCGTGGCCGCGAACTATCGCGCGCCGGCCTATCCGCAGGGCGTCTTCGGCATCGAGTCGCTGATGGACGACGTGGCCTACGCGCTCAAGATGGACCCGCTGCAATTCCGCCTCAAGAATATGACGCGGAAGTTCCGCGACCAGACGCCCTACACCAGCATTGGTCTTGAAGACTGTATCCGCAAAGGCGCGGAGAAGTTTGAATGGACCAAGCGCTGGAAGCCTGAGCCGGGCTCGGGCGCGGGTCCGGTCAAACGCGGGGCGGGGATGGCGATGGGCATGTTCGGCTCCGGCCTGGGCCGCAGCAGCGCGGTGGTGCGCCTGGATGGACAAGGCCAGTATCATCTGCACGTGGGCGTGACCGACGTCGGGACGGCCGCGAAGACCACCATGGGCCTGATCGCAGCCGAAGAGCTCGGCGTACCGCTTGAAAAAGTGAGCGTCGTTTGGGGCGATACCGATACGTGTCCCTACTCAGTCGGCGAATCGGGCAGCCGCACAACGGTACAGACCGGGATGGCGGTGATCGAGGCGGTGCGCGACCTGAAGAAACAGATCGCCGATAAGGGAGCGCCCAAGGGCGGCGAAGTCCTGACAGCCATGGCGACCACCAATCCGCAGCCCCTGGCCGGTGTGAGCCGCAACTCATTTGTCGCGCATTTTGCCGAGGTGGAGGTCAACGTCGAAACCGGCCACGTGATTGTGACCAGGTTCGTCGCCGCGCATGATAGCGGACGCGTGGTGAATCCGCTGACCGCGCAAAGCCAGGTGCAAGGCGGTTCCATCCAGGGCATCGGCATGGCGCTGCATGAGGAGCTGCTCTACGACAAGCGCTCGGGCCTTCCGCTCAACGCGGGATATTACGGAGCGCGCATCATGACGCACCTGGATGCGCCGCTGGTGGACGTGGTTTGGATCGAAACCGACGAGCCTTACGGCCCGTTCGGCGCCAAGACGCTGGGCGAGCCGACCATCATTCCAACGGTGGCGGCGGTGGCCAACGCGATCTATAACGCCATCGGCAAACGGGTCAAGAGTCTGCCGATCACACGCGACAAGATTTTGGGGGTGCTGGCATGAAATCCTTCACCAACGTCAATGCGCGCGACCTGAAGGACGCCGCCGGCCAGCTTCAGCAAGCTTCGAAGAAGGGCCAATCCGCTGCAATCGTAGGCGGCGGCAGCGACATGCTCGGGATGGTCAAAGAGCGCCTGGTTACGCCCGACGTGCTGGTCAATTTGAAATCGATCCGCGGGCTCGATCGCGTAACGGAGCAGCGCGGCGAGGTTGTCATCGGCGGTCTGATCACGCTGGACGCGCTGAGCCGCGATCCGCTGATCCGCAAGAACTACAACGTGCTTGCGGAAGCAGCGGGGCAGGTCGGGACACCCCAGATCCGCAACGCCGGGACACTCGCCGGCAACGTCTGTCAGCGGCCCTGGTGCTGGTATTACCGCAATGGATTCCCGTGCTACAAGAACGGCGGGAACACCTGCTTCAGCATCACCGGCGAGAACGAATTCCACGCGATTTTCGGCGGCGGGCCGAGCTTTATCGTGCATCCGTCGGACACTGCTCCCGCACTGGTGGCGCTGGACGCGAAGTTCCGCATCGTGGGCCCGGCAGGTGAACGCACTATCGCCGCGGCCGATTTCTTCAGACTTCCCGCCGATAATCCGGCGCGGGAGAACGTTCTGGCCAACGATGAGGTGCTGGCCGAGATCCGGCTGCCTGCCGCGAAAGCCGGCACGCGCAGCACGTATCACAAAGAGATGGATCGCGAGGCTTGGACACATGCAGTCGTCAGCGTCGCCGTGGTGATGGAAATGGATGGTCAAGTCTGCAAGAGCGCCCGGGTGGTCCTGGGTGGCGTCGCGCCGATCCCGTGGCGAGTTCCTAAAGTAGAAGCTATGCTCGCCGGGAAACGCATCACGCCGGAGCTCGCCGCGCAAGCCGGCGCCGGAGCCGTAGAAGGCGCGCGACCGCTGGGCAAGAATCAATACAAAGTTCCCTTGACGCAGGCCGTGGTGAAGCAAACTCTCGTGGCGCTCGGTGGCTGAGCGCACCCAGGTAGGCATCATCGGAGCTGGTCCGGCCGGACTCATCCTGGCGCAGCTTCTGCATCTGGAAGGCATCGATTCCGTGGTGCTGGAGGTGCGCACGCGCACCTACATTGAAGAGCGTGTGCGCGCCGGCGTGCTGGAGCAGGGCACTGTCGAGCTGCTCACAGAGATGGGCGCCGGGGAGCGCCTGAAGCGCGAGGGGCTGGTTCACCACGGTGTAGAGTTCCGCTTCCGAGGCGAGGACCACCGCATCGATTTCCAGTCTTTGGTGGGACGTTCGATCACCGTCTACGCCCAGCACGAAGTGGTCAAGGATTTGGTTTCGGCGAGGCTGGGATCCGGCGGCCAAATCATCTTCGAAGCGCAAGACGCCAGCGTGCACGACCTAAATTCGAACTCCCCCAGGATTCGATACCGCAAAGACGGCCAGGAGCGTGAGCTGGTCTGCGACTTCATCGCCGGTTGCGACGGGTTTCACGGCGTATGCCGGGCATCTATCGAAAAAAGCCTGACGATGTATGAGCGAACGTATCCGTTCGCCTGGCTGGGCATTCTGGCGCAAGCGCCGCCATCGTCGAAAGAACTGATCTACGCGAACCATGAGCTGGGCTTCGCGCTGCTGAGCATGCGGTCGCCGGAGATCTCGCGCCTGTACATCCAGTGCGACCCCGACGAGGACATCGCCAACTGGCCGGATGCGCGCATTTGGGAGCAGCTGCATTTACGCTTCGCGACGCGAGACGGGCAATGGAAACTTACCGAGGGGCCGGTGATCCAGAAGAACATCGCCGAGATGCGAAGTTTCGTGGCCGACCCGATGCAGTATGGCCGCCTGTTTCTGGCCGGCGATGCGGCCCATATCGTGCCTCCCACGGGCGCCAAGGGGCTGAACCTGGCCGCCACCGACGCACGCGTCTTGGCGCGGGGGCTGGTCGAATACTACTCCAGGCAGAAGACCGCCCTGCTGGATCGTTATTCGGAGATTTGCCTGCGGCGCTGCTGGAAGGTCCAGCACTTTTCCTGGTGGATGACGTCCATGCTGCACCGCATTCCGGGCGAGAGCGCGTTCGACCGGCAGCGCCAGCTGGCCGAGCTGGATTACGTCACGGGCTCGCGCGCGGCGTCCACGGCGCTGGCGGAGCACTACACCGGCTTGCCGTTTACCATTTAGAGATGCACGGCGAAGTATTGATCATCGGCGGAGGACTGATCGGCAGTTCTATCGCCTGGCGGCTGGCGCAGAAGGGTGCTCAGGTTACCATCGCCGATACCAGCAATCTCGGCGGCGAGGCGAGCCCCGCCGGAGCCGGCATGCTCTCGCCGGGAGCTGAGTTCGACAAGCCGTCGGTGTGGCGTGATCTCGGTATCGAGAGCGTGCGTCTCTATCCGTCGTTTATCCACCAACTGGAGAGCGAGACAGGCATCGACACGGACTTTCGAATGTTCCTGCCCGATGACGGCATCGTGGATCCGGCAGCACTGCTCAAAGCGCTACACTGCGCCTGCGAATCGCGCACGGTGCGGATTATGCGGAAACACGTGGCGGCTGTGGAGCCGCGTGACTACGCGGCCGTGGTGATCGCGGCGGGTGCGTGGTCCAGCCAGATCCGGGTTCCCGGCGTTACGCTTCCCGCAGTCGTGCCGATCAAAGGCCACCTGATCGGATTCCAGTTGGAGCCCGGCGCCTTGGGGCCCGTGCGGCGACAAGGAGAGACGTATGTGCTCCAGCGATCCAACGGATTCCTGATCGCCGGTTCGAACGAGCAAGACATTGGGTTTGATCGCACCGTGGACCCCGCCATTTGCGAGGAGATTCACCGGCGTGCGGCGAGACTCTTTCCTCCGCTGGAAAACGCCACGCCGGCGCAGCGCTGGATCGGATTCCGTCCGCGTTCGGTGGAAGGCGACGCTCCGCACATCGGCCGCGTCGCGGGAACCAATGTGTGGCTGGCGTATGGGCACTATCGCAACGGAATCCTGCTGACGCCGGTTACTGCCCAGCGGATCGCCGACGATGTTACCGCAAGGTGAACGTGTAGAGCGCGGCGCCGGCCTGAATGCTCACGTACTGTTTGCCGTTGACGGTGTAGGTCATGGGGCCGGCCGAAACCGACGGTCCGAGATTGGTTTCCCATAACAGCTTGCCATCGCGGGCATCCAGAGCGACGAACTGCCCGTCGCGGCCGCCGGCGAACAGAACATTCGAGGCAGTGGTCAGAATCCCGCCTTCGGTGGAAGGCGCGGCCAGCTTGAAGGTCCACTTGCGGTCGCCGGTATTCGGATCCATGGCGATGATAGAGCTGAACTGGTCGTCCGCGTTAGAGCCGCCGCGCGGAAAGGTTCCCGTGAAACTCTGGCCTTCGTGGAACTCAGGCGGCTCCTCGCCTTTCACATAGGTGCTGGAGCTGTTTTCCCACGCCGGAATGTAGAAGAGTCCAGTGGCCGGGCTGAAGGACGGGTTGTACCAGTTGGTTCCACCCTGGTTGCCGGGGTAAACCAGCGTGCCTTCCTTGGTGGGAACGATGCCGGGCGCTTGCATGGGACGACCCTTTTCGTCAAATCCCGTCAGCCAGTTTGCCTTGGTGAAGGGCTTACCCAGCAGG
>DATIRX010000666.1:0-6484 GCA_035469225.1 Bryobacteraceae bacterium | reverse complement strand
TTGGGCGTTCGCCTCTGGCGTCCCATTTCGCGCTCGATGCGCTGGATCCGCTGGAACAGCTGCCGGGGCAACAGGTCCGATTCCACTTCGATCACCTGGTTCAGAAACCACGGCTGATCTCGAACGTCGCGCGGCTCGGTTTCCCAGATGGAAGACGCCCGTAGAACCCGCACGGCGTCGCAGGCCAGACGAGTGATCGCGTCCGCCAGATTCGCGTTGCGGTCGCCCAGGTTCGATCCCAGGCCGAGATACGCGATTTTCATCTAGAAGAGCGTGTTCTGAGCGCCGCGAATGCGCCGGGGAATCTTGAAATATTCGAACGCATGGTCCGTGGCCATCCGCCCGCGCGCGGTCCGGTCCAGGAATCCGAGCTGGATCAGGTAGGGCTCATAGACTTCTTCAATCGTGTCCGGCTCTTCGTCGATGGACGCCGCGATGGTGTTGAGTCCCACCGGGCCGCCGCGATATTTCTCGAGCACGGTGAGCATGATCTTCTGATCGATTTCATCCAGTCCAAAGCGATCCACTTCCAGCAGGTCCAGCGCGCGAACGGCGACATCGGCATCCACGCGGCCCGCGGCCCGCACTTGCGCGAAATCCCGCACGCGCCGCAGCAGCCGGTTGGCGATACGCGGCGTCCCGCGGCTGCGCCGGGCGATTTCCTGGGCGCCCTGATCGTCCACTTCGATTTCGAGCAGCCGCGCCGAGCGCATGACGATGCGTCCCAGCTCCTCCTGTTCGTAGTGATTCAGCCGGAGGACCAGCCCGAACCGGCCGCGCAGCGGTGCGCTGATCAATCCCTGCCGCGTCGTCGCGCCGATGGCCGTGAACTTCTTCAGCTCCATCGCCACGGTGCGTGCGCCGGGACCGGTGCCGATCAGGATGTCCATGCGGAAATCCTCCAGCGCGGAATAAATCATCTCTTCAACATCGGGCTGCAGCCGGTGGATTTCGTCGATGAAAAAAACCTCGCGCTCCTGGATGTTGCTCAGGATGCCCACCAGGTCCAGCTTCTTCTGCAGAACGGGCCCGGAAGTCTGCTGCATCCCGACGCCCAGCTCGGCGGCGATGATGCCGGCAAGCGTCGTCTTGCCCAATCCCGGCGGGCCGTAGAGCAGCACGTGATCCATGGCTTCGCCGCGGCGTCGGGCTGCCTCGATCGCGATGGCCAGATTTTCCTTT
The DNA here is from genome assembly GCA_035469225.1 of Bryobacteraceae bacterium. Classification (GTDB taxonomy): domain Bacteria; phylum Acidobacteriota; class Terriglobia; order Bryobacterales; family Bryobacteraceae; genus Palsa-187. Next base: position 5,302 of record DATIRX010000666.1, on the reverse strand, counting down.
ACCTTGGGTTGGCCGGCAAAGTCGGCCAGCCTGTTGGGGCGGAGAGTGGCCTCGAATTGCCGTTCTTCTTCCCGCAGCGACGCGGAAACAATGCCTTCTTCACGCATGAAGCTCTAGTGTACTAACTAGCCTGCCAGACACCTATCGCACCAGCTTCAACGCCCGGCGGAAGAGCCCGTCGAAATCGTTGCCCTCGCCGGCGGATCGCGCCTTGGTCACGGCCGCCTCTGCCGCCGCGCGCGATACTCCGAAATTCGCCAGCGCCGAAATGACGTCTTCTTCCACCGCGTTGAACGCGCTCTTGGCCGCCGCGGGGCCGCCGCGCGCGATTCCCGGCAGCAGGTCCAGCTTGTCGCGCAGCTCCAGCACCATCCGCTCGGCGGTCTTTTTTCCGACTCCTGGAATCCGCACCAGCTGTTCGATGGAGCCGTCGCGGATGGCCGCGGCCAGATCCTGCGCCGTCAGGCCGCCCAGCGTCGTGATGGCCAGCTTCGGACCGATGCCGCTCACCGTGATCAGTTTTTCGAACAGAGCCTTGTCTGGATGCGAGATGAACCCGAATAGCGTCAGGGCGTCTTCGCGTACGTGGGTGTGGATGTGCAGCTGCACCTCGGTCCCGGTTTCGGGGAGCGACGAATACGCCGATACCGGAATCGTCACCTCATAGCCAACCCCGCCGGTATCCACGACGACCAGGTTGGGATGTTTTTCGAGAAGCGTTCCCCGCAGATGGGCGATCATTAAGACCTAGGATATGCGAAGGCGATTTTTCGTGGATGAGGTGCGGAACGGCCATGCCCAGATTGCCGGCGAAGACGCCCGGCACCTGACCCGTGTCTTGCGTGTGGAGACCGGCCAGCGCTTCGAGATTTCCGATAATCGCAGCGTCTACCTGGCCGAGGTGGAGACGGCGCACAAGGAAAACGTCGTCTTTCGGACGCTTGAAAAACTTCCCGCTGCCGCGGCCTCCGCACGGATTGTGCTGTACGCCGCGCTGATCAAGTTCGATCGGTTTGAGTGGATTGTCGAAAAGGCCACGGAACTGGGTGTGACCGAAATTGTTCCCGTGGACACGGCGCGCAGCGAGCGGGGCCTGGAGCGCGGCGCCGCCAAGCGCGTGGAACGCTGGCGCAGGATTGCTCTCGAAGCCAGCCAGCAATCCCGCCGGGCGCGGCTCCCGGAAGTCGGCGAGCCGGTTCCGCTGGTGCAGGCCTTGGCGACCACTGAGAACTATCGCTATGCCCTAGACGAGAATCCGGGAGCAGCCCCGCTTGTGAGGGTGCTTCCCTCTGCGCGCACCCGCGAGGATGCCGTCGCCCTACTGACCGGCCCGGAGGGCGGCTGGACGGATGAGGAACGCGCCGCTTTTACGGCTGCCGGATGGACTCCGGCATCCATGGGCCCGTTGGTCCTGCGCGCCGAAACCGCCGCCATCGCCGCCATGGCCGTGGTTTCCCAGGCATGGCTGGAGTAACTGGCTGCTAAACTAGGACGTTGATCCATCGTCTGGTTTTCGAAAATCTGAAACACCGTCCGGTGCGGACCCTGCTCAGCGTTATCGCTATTGGAGTGGAAGTCACTCTGATTCTGACGCTGGCCGGCCTGAGCCGCGGCGTTCTGGATGATATGGCCACCCGGTCCCGCGGCACCGGCGCGGATATTCTCATTCGCCCGCCGGATAGTTCCGGGTTTACGTTCTCCCTGACGATGAAGCAGGGAATCGTCGGTAAGGTCCGCACCATGCCGCATGTGGCCATGGCCACCGGCGCATTCGTGAAGCAGATCGACAGCTTCAATTCCATCACCGGAATTAATCTGGACGAATTCAACGCCATGAGCGGCGGCCTCAAATTCCTCAAAGGCCGTCCCTTTCAGGGCCCCGATGACCTGGTGGTGGACGAAGTATTTGCGCGCCAGCACCATCTCCAGCCGGGCAGCCCCATCGAGTTCGCCCACAGCTGGAAGGTCTCCGGGATCGTGGAACAAGGCAAGCTCTCGCGCACATTTGCGGATATCGACGTCCTGCAGGAGTTGTTCTCAGCGCACGATTCGGTCTCGGTCATCTACATCAAGCTGGACAATCCCGCCAACACCAACGCCGTGATTGCGTCCCTGGAGAAGGAACTCCCCACCTACAAAGTGATCTCGATGGATGAGTTCGTCTCGCTATTCAGCACCAACAGCGTTCCCTATATCGAAGCCTTCACGCACGTAGTGACCGGCGTCGCCGTGTTGATCGGATTTCTGGTGGTCTGTCTGTCCATGTACACGGCTGTGCTGGAACGCACGCGCGAGATCGGAATCCTGAAAGCGCTGGGAGCATCGCCGGGGTACATCATCGGCATTCTGATGCGGGAAACCATCATGCTCGCGTTGACGGGCGCTGGATTGGGAATCCTGATGACCTACGGCACGCGCTCGCTCATGGCCATCTTTGCTCCTTCCATGCCTCAGGAAATCGTGCCGGATTGGTATCCGACTGCGGTCGGTATAGCCCTCGGCGGATCTATCATTGGTGCTCTTTATCCCGGCCTGCGGGCGGCGCGCCAGGACGCGATAGAAGCCTTGGCCTATGACTAAGATCGAAATCCAGGACCTGACCAAGACCTACCGCGTGGGCGATGTGGAAGTAAACGCTTTGCGCGGGGTGAATCTCAAGATCGAAGGGGGTGAATTCGTCGCCATCGTCGGACCCAGCGGATCCGGCAAATCGACGCTCTTCCATATTCTCGGCGGTCTGACGCCGCCCACTTCCGGCAGCGTCCTGCTGGATGGAAACGACGTGATCAAGATGAGCGAAGGGGATCGCACCCGGCTCCGCAAGACCACCGTCGGCTTCGTGTTCCAGAAATACAACCTGCTGCCGACGCTCACCGGAGCCGGCAACATCGAGATCGCGCGGCACATTGCCGGCCATACGAGAAAAGAGCGCGATCCGCAGTTCGAGGAAATCCTCAAGCTGTTGGGTATTTCCAGCCGCTTGAACCATAAGCCTCGCGCGCTCTCCGGCGGCGAACAGCAGCGTATCGCCATCGCCCGCGCTCTGGTCAATCACCCCGCGCTGCTCCTGGCGGATGAACCTACGGGAAATCTCGACTCGGAAAACTCGACCGCGGTGCTTTCGCTGCTGCAAGACTTAAACAGGCGCCTGGGCCAGACCATTCTGATGATCACCCACAACCCGGAGGCCGCCGCGTTTGCCGATCGTATCGTGACCATGCGCGACGGCCGCATCGTCGATTGAGGGAGGGCCCAGGTCTTGCGCGTCGCGCCCGTCCTGCTTGCCAGTGTTCTGGTGCTTGTCGCGATTGAGGGCGCCGTCTTTCACACCGGCGTGTACCCGTGGATCGTCAGTCCGGACTCTTCCACGGGGTATGTGGAGACCATGCTGCGCAATGAGCGTCTGCGCCCGAAAGTCGGCCCGCAGGTCCTGGGCATTGGCGACTCGCGCATGCTTCTGCTGCCGCGCATCTCGAATGAGCACACGGCGGAAACCGGCTACACCTTCGGCAGCATCGCCACGGCCGGCTCCTCGCCGCGCTACTGGTATTACATGCTGCGCGATGCCGATCCCGACGCGCGTCTCTATCGCGCCATCGTGCTGGCCGTCGAAAGCTACGATGACGCGGACACCTTGGGCGACCCGGCCGACAACGACGCGGATCTGAGTTACCTCATCGCGCGCCTGCGCTTGAGTGACCTGTGGGAATTCAGCCGCTCCTTTCACGATCCCAGCCGGCAGTGGAAAGCCGCTCGCGGGATTCTGCTCAAAGGGCTGGTCTATAAACGGGATTTCGAGGATCTCCTGCTTCATCCTCTCTACCGCGTCCACTACGCCAAGCAGTCCCGCCGGGATTCGTTCTCGTGGTTCTATGACTATCAGGGCCCGCCCGACACGGTGGCCGATTATCGCGTGGATTGGGAAGCTCGCACCCTCACGGCCCCGCCGAATGCCGATCCCGCGCGCGTGGACGGTCTCAAGACTCGCCTGCTTGCGCCGCTTCCGCCTGAATCCGGGCAGCAAAGCCGCTACTTGAAGTACTGGCTGGGCAAGATTCAGCAACGCTACCGCAGCTCTCCGACGCGTTTGATTTTCCTGCGGCTCCCGCGCGGAGGCTGGATACGTCCGGACCAGCCTCGCTACAATCCGCACAGCTCGGTTCGCGAATTGGCCGCGCAGCCCAACGTTACCCTCATGGATGAGCACTTTTTCGATTCTCTGGAAAAGCCCGAACTCTTCCGCGATGAACTGCACGTGAACGGACCCGGGATGGACCGGTTCTCGCTGATGATCACGCAGGAAGTGAGCCGCATTCTGGGCCCGCCCCGCTGACCGCGCATGCTCTTCAACACGCCCCAGTTCTTCGCGTTCCTGCTGGTCACACTGGCGCTGTTTTACATTTCGCCCAAGCCGGCGCGCCGCTGGATTCTGCTGGCGGCGAGTTACGTCTTCTACATGAGCTGGAACTGGCGGTTCGTTCCGCTGCTGCTCTCGCTCACGGTGATCGACTATGTGGCCGCCATCTGGATGGAGCGCGTCGAAACCCCGCGCCGGCGAAAGATGTTTCTGGTGCTGAGCCTGGCCGCCAATCTCGGATTCCTGGGGTTCTTCAAGTACTACAATTTTCTGGCGAGCATACTGGCCGAAGCGTTGCGCAAGGATCCGCACGTCTTCGCGCTTTCCATCGTGCTCCCGCTGGGCATCAGCTTCCACACCTTTCAAAGCATGTCGTACGTGGTGGACGTGTATCGCCGCGAGCAGAAAGCCATTCGCGACCCGATTGATTACGCACTGTTCATTGCGTTCTTCCCCCAACTGGTGGCGGGTCCCATCGTCCGCGCGCGGGAGTTTTTTGTGAATTACTACCAGTGGATGCCTCCCGTCAGCGAGGAGAAGCTGCGCGGAGTTCTGTGGATCCTGCTTGGGCTGGCCAAGAAGATGGCGCTGGCCGATCAGTTCGCGCAGATCGCCGATTCGTACTTTCAGAATCTGGCGGCGCATCCCGGCGCGCCGGCCGCATGGAGCGGCGTCGGCGCTTTCGCCATGCAGATCTTCTTCGATTTTTCCGGCTACACGGACATGGCGATCGGCATGGCGCTGCTGCTGGGCTTCCACTTTCCCGTGAATTTCCGCAGGCCCTACCTGGCCTTCAGCATCACCGATTTCTGGCATCGCTGGCACATCACGCTTTCACGCTGGCTGCGCGATTATCTCTACATTCCGCTGGGCGGCAATCGTCACGGCGCGCTGATGACCTACCGCAATCTGATGCTCACCATGCTGCTGGGAGGCTTGTGGCAC
>DATIRX010000665.1:0-5393 GCA_035469225.1 Bryobacteraceae bacterium | reverse complement strand
GGATCGCAGAAGGCCTTCATGATTCCGCCAGGACTGGCGTTCATGGCGATCGGCCCGAAAGCCTGGGCGTTCATGGATACCGCCAAGCTGCCGAAATTCTATTTCAGCCTCAAGAAGGAACGCAAAATGGCGGCGGGGGGCGAATCGGCCTGGACGCCGAATACCGCGCTGATGCTGGCGATGGCGGAAGCCCTGGTCTATATCAAGCAGCTCACCATGGCCAAACTGGTGGATAACGCCCAGCAGCTGGCGTACGCGACCCGCGTGGCATGCGGCGCGCTTGGCCTGGAGTTGTTTGCGGCCGACAACCCCGGATCTTCGGTCACCTCCATCAAAGCTCCCAAAGGGATGGATTCGGGCGTGATCGTCAAGGAATTCCGCAGCCGCTTTGGATCCATCATCGCCAATGGACAGGGATCCATGAAGGGGCAGATTTTCCGCATCGCGCACCTGGGTTATTTCGACTTTCCCGATCTGTTCGCCATGGTGGCCGAGCTGGAGCTGATCCTGCACGCCAATGGCGTTCCGGTGGAGCTGGGTAAAGGCGTCGCCGCGGTGCAGCGCGTCTACGCGGAACGGGCCATCGCCAAAAAAGAAACGGTCAACGCATAAAGCCCATGAAAATCCTGGTAGCCGAGCCGCTGGCGGCGGCGGGAATTGAGTTATTGAAAGCCCAGCCGGGTTGGAATATCGTGGTTTCCAATCCCAAGGAATACGCCCAGCACCTCAGTGACGCGGACGCCCTGATGGTCCGCAGCGCCGTCAAGGTGAACGCCGAGGTTCTGGCGAAAGCGCCCCGGCTGAAAGTGATCGGGCGCGCGGGGGTGGGCGTGGACAACGTGGACCTTCCGGCCGCCACGGCCGCGGGCGTCCTGGTCATGAATACTCCCGGCGGCAACGCGGTATCCGTCGCCGAGCACACGTTGGGGCTGATGCTGGGCATGGCGCGTTCGATTCCCCAGGCCAGCGCCTCCACCAAGTCCGGCAAATGGGAAAAGAAGAAGTTCATGGGAACCGAACTGCGCGGCAAGACGCTGGGCATTCTGGGCCTGGGCAGCATCGGACGCGAAGTGCTGCGCCGCGCGCGCGGGTTCGAAATGAAGATCGTCGCCAGCGACCCTTACGTGAACTCGCAGAGCGCCGCGGACCTGGGCGTTTCTCTCGTCAGCATCGACGAACTGTACTCGCAAAGCGACTACATCACGCTGCATGTCGCGATCACGAAAGAAACCAACGGAATGTTGAATGACGCCGCGTTCGCCAAAATGAAAAAAGGCGTGCGGATCGTCAACTGCGCGCGCGGCGAGCTGATCGACGAAGCCGCGCTGGCGCGCGCGATTCAATCCGGCCAGGTCGCCGGAGCCGCCTTGGACGTATTCCAGACCGAGCCACCGCCAGCCGGCGATCCCCTGCTGGCGATGGAAGCCGTGCTGGCGACGCCGCATATCGGCGGGTCCACCGAAGAGGCGCAGGAGATCGTGGGCGTCCGCATCGTCGAGCAGGTGGTGGAGTATCTGCAGCATGGCGTCGCGCTCAATGCCGTGAACGTACCCGCGCTGACGGCCGAGCAATATCGCGCGGTGGGACCGTATGCCAACCTGGCGGAACGGCTAGGGACGTTCGCGGTGCACATCGCCCGCGGAAATCCGCGCGCGGTGCGGCTTACCTACTGCGGAAAAATCGCCGAGCAGAATACCGCGCTGGTGCGCAATGCGGGCGTGGCCGGAGTGCTCAGCCGGTCCCTGGCGCAGAATGCCAACGTGGTGAACGCGCTCCAGTTCGCGGCCGACCGTGGCTTGAGCTATGCCGAGCATCACGATCCGCGGCCGGGCCGCTCCGATTCGGTGCGTCTGGAGCTGGAAACGGATACCGGCGTCACAGTCGTTGAAGGAGCCGTGGTGTTCGATCGCCCCCGGCTGATCCAGGTGGATGGCACGCCGTGCGAGGTTTCCCTGGCAGGTCACCTGCTGTTCTTCAAGAACCAGGACGTGCCCGGAGTCATCGGATGGATCGGTTCGGTGCTGGGCAAGAACAACATCAACATCGCGAACTTCTCATTGGGGCGCCAGGACGCGATCGCGAAAGAGGTCCGCGAAGCGCTGGCCATCGTGGAGACCGATAGCGTGGTTCCTGAGCCGGTGCTGAAGCAGCTGCTCGAGAACCGGGCGTTGAAGGTCGCGCGGGTCGTGGAATTCAGGAATTAACGCTGCTGTTCGAATCCGAACAGCGTCCAAAGTGACCGTTTTCGGGACCGCGTGTATACTTGATTCTTAGGAATGAGAGCCCCCGCGCGGCAGGCTTGTGTTGGGGGGCAAGGAAACCGCGCGGAGGCGTGCTGCTTTGTTATATAGACGGACGACTTGCCCCCTTTGTTTGTTCCCGGAAAAGAAAATTTATTCGCTTACCTGAGCGGGCGCAATCGAGCCCGATCCCAGTTGATATGATGGACCTACCAGCTCCCTTTCCGGCTCGTTAAACTTCGGCCTGGATGAACCGGGCCAGTCCTACAGATGCACACCAGTTCTACTCAGCTCGATCTTAAGTTTGGATTCTCGTTTGAGGACCTGTACCGCCGCGAAGGTCTGGTACGGCTGGACGCGAAGTTCCGGCAGCACCTGCAGGCCGTGAACGCTCCGCTGCTGCAGCGGCTGGTGGCGGTCCGGGAAAACCCGGGCTCGCTCGACCGCAAACAGCAGTCCGATCTGATCGTGGAACTCGCGCCGCACGTCGAGGACTTCATCGGCGAGCTGTTTGGCATTTCGGCCGAGCTGCGCACGCTCCAGGCCAAACACCACAGCCTGGCGCCCATTTACGCGCTGAAGCGCCGGTTCGTGCAAAAGAAGGCCATCAGCGGCGTCTCCAGGGAGCAGGCCAGCGCCATCAACGGCCTGTCCGTGGCCGCGGAACTGGAAGCGCTTTTTAACGAGCCCCTGACCGAAACGAGCTTCGTGGAACACGTTTCGCGCTGGCTGGATGCCGAGGCGGAACATGCATCGCAACTGCAGCTGGCTGCGCGGTACGCAGCGTGGGCCGCGCTGTCGCCCGCGGGCATCGAAAAATATCACCACGGGGTGCTGTTCCGCGTCCCGCACAAGCTGGAGATGACGCAGCTGATCCCGGTGGAAACGCTCCAGGCAAACGGCGTCGCAACGCTGGCGCTTCCGGAGCACCACTGGCGGCATCGCGAAGGGTTCAAGCTCACCGACGCGGGAATGAACCTGAACGGGGCGCTGGATCAGGCGAATTACTGCATCAAGTGCCACAACCAGGGCAAGGACAGCTGCTCCACGGGCCTCAAGGAGAAAGACGGTTCCTTCAAAGCGAGCGTGTTCGGCATTACGCTGGCGGGCTGCCCCCTCGAAGAAAAAATATCGGAGATGAACCTGGTCAAGCAGGAGGGGAACACGGTCGGCGCCCTGGCCATCGTCACGATTGACAATCCCATGGCCGCCGGCACCGGCCACCGCATCTGCAATGACTGCATGAAGTCCTGCATCTTCCAGAAGCAGGATCCGGTGGACATCCCGCAGGTGGAAACGCGCGCGCTGAAAGACGTGCTGGAACTGCCCTGGGGCTTCGAGATTTACAGCCTGCTCACGCGCTGGAATCCTCTGAACTTCGCCCGTCCGTTTCCGCGGGAGGATTCCGGATACAAGGTGCTGGTGGTCGGCCTGGGTCCCGCCGGATTCACCTTGTCGCATCACCTGATGAACGATGGCCATACGGTGGTGGGCGTGGATGGCCTGAAGATCGAGCCGCTGCCGGAGGACGTGTCCGGCGTAAGCGTGCGCGGCGAGCGCGTGCCCTTCCGCCCGATTCACGACGTGAACGAGCTGTATGAGTCGCTGGACAACCGCGTGATGGCGGGCTTCGGCGGCGTGGCCGAGTACGGGATCACCGTCCGCTGGAACAAGAATTTTTTGAAGCTGATCCGCCTGCTGCTGGAGCGGCGCGCGCAGTTCAGCATGTTCGGCGGCGTGCGCTTCGGCGGCACGCTCACCATCGACAGCTCCTTCGAACTGGGATTCGATCACGTCGCTTTGTGCGCCGGCGCGGGACGCCCCACCGTGATCCCCATGAAAAACGGCCTGGCTCGCGGCGTACGGCAGGCTTCCGATTTCCTGATGGCGCTGCAGCTCACCGGAGCGGCCAAGACCAACTCCGTCGCCAATCTCCAATTGCGTTTGCCGATCGTGGTGATCGGCGGCGGGCTGACCGCCATCGACACCGCCACGGAATCGCTGGCCTACTACACCGTACAGGTCGAAAAATTTCTGGAGCGCTATGAGACGCTGGTCGCCGAGAAGGGCGTGCGCGAGGTTCAGGCAGGCTGGACGGCCGAGGAAACCGAGACCGCCAGCGAGTTCTTAGCGCACGCCTACTCCATTCGCGCGGAGCGTGCCCTGGCGGCTCGCGAAGGCCGCGATCCCCGGCTGGCCGCGCTGCTCAACACCTGGGGCGGGGTCACCATCGCCTACCGCCGCCGGCTCATCGATGCGCCCAGCTATACGCTGAACCACGAGGAAGTCGCCAAGGCACTGGAGGAAGGCATCCGGTTCGCGGAATCGCTGACGCCGCAGGAAGTGGAGCTGGATCCCTACGGCCACGCCGCGGCGCTCCATCTGAAGTCCGCCTCCGGCGAGGCGGTTCGCATGCCCGCCCGGTCGATTCTGGTGGCCGCCGGCACGCAGCCCAATACCGTCCTGGGGCGCGAGGACCAGCACAACGTGTTTCTCGACGGCAAGTGGTTCCAGGCGGTGGACGAGGACGGCCATCCCGTGAAGCCGGAGCGCGTGGCGAAACCTCAGAAGGCCGCCGTGCTGATGTCGCTTCGCAAAGACCTGCGCGCCATCAGCTTCTTCGGCGATCTGCATCCGTCGTTCGCCGGAAACGTGGTCAAGGCCATGGCCAGCGCCAAGCAAGGCTACCCCGTCGTATCGCGCACGCTGGCGCGCCGGCTGCCCTCGGCGCCACAGCCCGAAGAGCTGCTGCGAAAGCTCAATTACGAATTGCGCGCCGTCGTACGCGAAGTGATCCGGCTGACGCCCAACATCGTCGAAGTAGTGGCCCAGGCGCCCACGGCGGCGCGCGCGTTCAAGCCCGGCCAGTTCTACCGGCTGCAGAATTACGAAGTGCTGGCTCCGAGCGTAAGCGGAACCGTTCTGGGCATGGAGGGACTGGCGCTCACCGGCGCATCGGTCGATCGCGAAAAGGGATTGCTGTCGACCATCGTGCTCGAAATGGGCGGCTCGTCCGATCTGTGCGCGCTGCTGAAGCCGGGCGAACCCATGATCCTGATGGGTCCCACCGGAACGCCCACGGAAACTCCCGCGCAGGAGACCGTTCTGCTGATCGGCGGCGGGCTGGGCAACGCCGTGTTGTTCTCCATCGGG
>DATIRX010000664.1:0-10180 GCA_035469225.1 Bryobacteraceae bacterium | reverse complement strand
CGTGGACGAAGCGCTGGCGATCAAGAATACCGACATCGTCAACGAGCTGAGCCTGCCGCCGGTGAAGATCCACTGCTCGGTGCTGGCCGAAGATGCGATCAAGGCCGCCATCGACGATTACAAGAAGAAGACCGATAAGGTAGGGGCTCACCAACAGGTGCAAGCCTAAATTCCGTGGTTATGGTTACGGTCACTCCCAAAGCGGTAGACAAAATTCGCGAGGCCTTCCAGCGCGAAGGCGTCACGGGAGGGCTGCGCCTGGGCGTCCGCGGCGGCGGCTGCTCCGGATTGAGCTACCTGTTCAAATTCGATCCCAAGCCCCGGCCGACCGACAGCGTGCTGCAGTTCGATGACGTCAGCGTGTACATCGACCCCAAGAGCATGGTGTTCCTGGAGGGCATGACTCTGGACTGGCAGGATTCCCTGATGCAATCCGGCTTCGTGTTCGAGAATCCGCACGCCAAGAAGAGCTGTGGCTGCGGGACCTCGTTTACGGCGTGATCTTTACCGCGTAATGAAGTTCTACGAAGCTCTCGGCCTGGAGCCGAAGCTGGCGCTGGATTCAGACGATCTCAAGAAACGGTTTTACGATCGCAGCCGCCAGTGGCATCCGGACCGTTTCAGCCGGGCCAGTTCCGAGGAAAAACAACGGTCCGAAGAAATGACCTCCCTGCTCAACGACGCGTTCCGGCGGCTGCGCGATCCGGTAAGCAGAGCGGAATATTTTCTCGAAGAGAGCGGCCTGGAGCTTGCGAAGGACGCTCCACCGGAGCTTCTGGAGGAAGTATTCGAATTAAACATGGCGCTGGAGGAGCTGCGCAGCGGAGATGCATCCGCGCGACCGCAGCTGGTTTCCGCGCAGGAACGATTCACGGGCATGCTGAGCGAGGCGGATCTGAATCTGGCCAGTCTATTCCGGCGCTACGACGAAACGGGCGAGCGGACCGCACTCGACCAGATTCGCGCGGTATTGAACCGCCGGAAGTACGCATCCAATCTGCTGCGCGATGTCGAAAAGGAATTGAATGTCCACTCTGCAAATTGACTTCGGCCATGCCGAGCCAAGGATTGTCGGCATCGATCTAGGGACCACCAATAGCCTGGTGGCGGTGATGGACCTCACGGGTCCGCGCATTCTTTCGGGCATCGTGCCGAGCGTCGTGTCGGTGAACGAGTCCGGCGAGATCATTGCGGGATCGGAAGCCCGGGACATGCTGATCACGCATCCGGAGCGAACGGTGTACTCAGTCAAGCGCCTGATGGGCCGGGGGCTCGCGGATGTGCAGGATGAGCTGAAGCTGTTCCCGTTCCGGCTGGCAGAAGGCGGGGAGTCCGTACTGAAGCTGCAGCTGGGCGAAAAGATCATGACGCCGCCGGAGATCTCGGCGCACATTCTTCGCAAGCTCAAAGAAGATGCCGAGGAAGTGCTGGGGGCGGCGGTTACGCAGGCAGTGATCACGGTGCCGGCCTACTTCAACGACGCGCAGCGGCAGGCTACCAAGGATGCCGGAAGGATCGCCGGGCTGGACGTACTGCGCCTGGTGAATGAGCCGACCGCTGCCGCGCTGGCCTCCGGACTGGATAAGCGCAAAGAAGGCCTGGTCGCGGTCTACGATTTCGGGGGCGGGACGTTCGACATCTCCATTCTGAGATTGCACGATGGAATCTTCGAGGTGCTGGCCACCAACGGCGATACGCACTTGGGCGGGGACGATATCGACAACCTGCTGTTGAACATCGCGCTCGAAGACATCCAGAGCGAATGGGGCGAGGACGTTTCCGGCAAAGCGGACCTGGTGCAGTTGCTGCGCCGCGCGGTGATTCAGGCCAAAGAGGCACTTTCCTTCGCGCCGGCGGCCTCGATCGAACTGGAGTACGGCGCGCGGACCTATCACCGTAAAATCGACGTGGAGCTATTCAACCGGCTGATCGAGCCGATTGTGAATCGCACGCTGGGTCCGTGCCGCGACTGTATCAAGGACGCCGGCGTGACCGTGGAAGAGATCAAAGAAGTGGTCATGGTGGGCGGCTCCACGCGGATCCCGCTGGTCCGGTCCGCGGTGGAGAAACTGTTCCGCAAGCGTCCCCACACCGAGCTAAATCCCGACGAAGTCGTCGCCCTGGGCGCGGCGGTTCAGGCCGGTATCCTGGGCGGCGAGGTGGAAGACAAGCTCCTGCTGGACGTGACGCCGCTCTCGCTGGGCATCGAAACCATGGGCGGGCTGGTCTCGAAGCTGATTCATCGGAATTCGACCATCCCGGCGTCGGCCACCGAGCTGTTCACGACCGCCGTGGACGGGCAGACCAACGTGCTGATTCACGTGCTACAGGGCGAGCGCGAACTGGTGAAGGACAACCGCAGCCTGGCGCGTTTCGATCTGAAAGACATCGAGCCGATGATCGCGGGGATGGCGCGGGTGCAAGTGCGGTTCCTGATCGACGCCAACGGCATTCTGAACGTTACGGCCAAAGATCTGCGGTCCGGAAAGGAACAGAGCATGGACGTAAAGCCGTCCTATGGCCTGACCGACGATCAGGTGGAAGCGATGATTCTGGAATCCTACGACAAGGCCGAGGAGGATTTCAAAGAACGCCAGGTACGCGAGGCGCGCGTGGAAGCCGACGCGATTTTAGGCGCCACCGAGAAAGCCCGCGAAGACGACGCCTATCAGGGGCTGACGGAAAAAGATCGTGCGGCCATCGAGCAGGCCATGAATGAGCTGCGGCTGGCGTACCATAGCGATGATCACCTGACCATCCGGGATCAGATCGAGAAGCTGAACCAGGCAACTATGTCCCTGGCGGAAGCCATCATGAACGAGGCTGTAGGCAAGGCCCTCAAAGGAACCAGCATCGATGCCTAAACTGAGCTGGCAGAATCTCGATGATATTGCCATCGCGCTATACGAGAAGTTTCCCGATCAGGATCCTACGCACGTCCGCTTCACTGACCTGCACAAGTGGATCACCGAGCTGGAGGGCTTCGACGACGATCCGCTAAAATCGAACGAAGCTAAACTTGAACGGATCCAGATGGCATGGCTGGAAGAATTTCAAGACAACCAATAACGACAGCGGCGACGGCGCTGGTCCTGGCCTGGCGCCTGGCGGCGCAATCGCCGGCCCTGACGCCGGAACAGCGGGGAGTGATGGACCACATCTCTCCGGCTTCGCTGCGCGGGCATCTTTCTTTCATCGCGTCGGATCTTCTCGAAGGCCGGGCTACGCCTTCGCGCGGACTGGACCTGGCGGCGGAGTATATCGCGGCGCAGTTCAGACGCGCCGGACTGGAACCGGCAGGCGACGACGGGTACTTTCAAACAGCCTCCGTCACGGTGCGGGAACCGAATCGCGAAGACTTCTCGATGACCGTATCCGCCGGCGGACGCAGCATGACCATCGCCGCCGAGGAAGCCTACATCGCTCCTGCCGCACCCCTGCGGCTGGACCAAGCCGAACTGGTGATCGCCGATGGATCGCAGCCCTTCACCGCGGATGCCGTGAATGGAAAGGCCGTGCTTCTCACCACGCAGCGCGTGCGGTTTCCGGGGGGCGCCCGGCCTGCGCTGGTACTAACGCTGGCCACCGCGCTGCCCACAAGACCGGTGGTCTGGGAGGCCGAATCCGCGCCGCCTGCCTTTCCTTCCGGGGCGATCATGAAACCGGAACTGGCGGAATTCCTGCGGGGCGCACAGGATGCGCGGATCACGCTGCATTCCAACGCCGCCTCCCAGACGTCCATCAAGACCCGCAACGTCGCGGGCATCCTCCGCGGATCCGATCCCCAGTTGCGCGAAACGTATGTGATCCTCAGCTCGCATTACGATCACCTGGGCATGGCTTCGACCGGCACGGACCGGATCTACAACGGCGCCAACGATGACGGCAGCGGAACTTCAAGCGTCATCGAGATTGCCAGCGCTCTGGCGGCGATGCCGGTGCATCCCAAGCGAAGCGTTCTGTTCATGTTGTTTTTTGGCGAAGAACCGGGGCTGTGGGGATCGCGTTTCTACGCGCGGCATCCGCTGGTGCCGCCGGCGCAGACGGTCGCCGGATTAAACCTGGAGCAGGTCGGGCGCACGGATGATTCCGAGGGTCCCCAAGTCCGGACCGCCACGATCACCGGTTATGATTTTTCGGATCTCCCGGGCATTCTCGCGGATGCGGCGCAAACCGCGGGCATTCGAGTATACAAGCATCCCAAGAACAGCGATGGCTACTTCGGACGCAGCGATAACCAATCGCTGGCGGACTTAGGAATTCCGGCTCATACGCTGAGTGCCGCCTTCGAGTTTCCCGACTATCACAAGGTAAGTGACACCTGGGACAAGATCGACTACGAGAACATGACGGCAATCGATCGCGCGGTGGCGTTAGGGATGCTGCGGCTGGCCTCGGACGCGGCTCCGCCCAAGTGGAACGAGGCGTACCCGCCTGCGCGGCGCTATGCTGAAGCCGGCCGCCGGCTGCATCCGTAGAGTCGCGCCGGAAACCTCCGATATAATTATTGGATGGGGCCCGCCAAGTTCGCGAACGACGCGCCAAGCTCCGTCCCAACCCCCTCGCCCGATCAGGTTCGCGGCCAGCTTCACAAGCTTTTGGCCAGTCCCCTATTCTCCCGATCCGAAAGAATGTCCCGATTCCTGCGCTTCGCGGTCGAACACGCGCTGGCCGGATCCACAACCGCGATCAAAGAGTACCTGGTGGGCGTGGAGGTATTCGATCGAGCGGAAGACTTCGACCCGCGCGTGGATCCCATCGTTCGAGTAGAAGCGCGCCGGCTGCGCACCAAACTGAAAGCGTACTACGGGTCGGACGGGGCGTCGGACCAGGTTCTGATCGAATTTCCGAAAGGCGCCTACGCTCCCGTGTTCCGGAGCCACGAACCGGCGGCCATCGTCCGGCCGGAGCAATCCGCACATACGGCCATGGCGGTGATGCCCTTTTCGAACTTAAGCGCGGAAAGTGAAGATGATTATTTCAGTGACGGCCTGGCAGAAGAACTGGTTCTTCTGCTGACGCGCGTCCAAGGGCTTCGCGTGGTGGCGTGGTCCTCTGCCTCGCAGTTTCGCGGAAAAGAGCAGGATCTTCTTTCGATCCGGGAAAGCCTTAAGGCGGGAGTGATTCTGCGCGGAAGCGTCAGACGAGCGGCCGGCCGGGTACGCGCAACCGCGCAATTGATCGATACCGCGACGGGGTCGTATCTATGGTCGGAAGCGTTCGACCGAAGCCTGAGCGACGTGGTCGACATGCAGCAGGAAATTGCCCGGGCCATTGTCGATACGCTGCAATTGGCCTGGACGCCGGCCCAACGCCCCGCCCAGCCGGCAAGAAAACTCAATCTGGAGTGCTACAACCTTTGCCTCCAGGGCAGGTTTCACGGGAATCGCCGAACCCAGCCCGGCCTTCTCCAGAGCGTTTCCTGTTATGAGCAGGCCACGCACATAGACCCCGAGTCTCCGCAAGCCCACGCGGGGTTAGCGGATGCGTACAGCTTGCTGGCGGATTACGGCATCATGCATCCGCACCAAGCCATGCCGCGCGCGGAGGCGGCGGCGAGGAAAGCGCTGGAACTGGATCCGGAGTCGGCGGAAGCACTCTCCGCTCTAGCCTTCATCCAGTCTCTTTTCGCCTGGAAGTGGAAAGAAGCGGAGGCTCTCTACCGCCGGGCCATCGCCATCCGTCCCAGTTATTCGAAAGCGCGGCACTGGTTCGGCGTGGATGCACTGGCGCTGCTGGGGCGTTTCGATGAAGCCGAGGCTCAGGTCCAGGCCGCTCGCGAATCCGATCCGTTATCGCTGATCCTGCACGAAGGGATTGCGTATATCCGGCTGCTGGGGCGCGATTATGATGGAGCGCTGGGCGAGTTGCAGAGGCTGGCGGAACTGGACCCGGGCTTCTACAAGGCGTATACCGGGCAAGGACGCGTGCTCAGCCTCACCGGGCAGTACGAGCATGCCATCGTGATGTTTGAGAAGGCCCGGAGTATCGCAGGCGATCAACCGAACATCGTTGCCGCGCTGGGCCAAACGCTGGCTCTCGCGGGCGGGCGCGCGCAGGCCCGCGATTGCCTGAAACGCCTGAAGGAAATGGCGAACCAGCGCCACGTTGCCTCCGTGTGCTTCGCCATTCTGCATCTCGGATTAGGGGAGATGGAGGAGGCTTTGACCTGGCTCGAGCATGCCTGCGATCAGCATGAGCCTCAAATCGGCGGGGTTAACGTTCATCCCCTCTACGACCCGATACGCGGCGAGCCGCGCTTTCAAGAAATCCTCCAGCGCGTCGGCTTCTTACCGTAAGGAGTTTTTGTCTAACCCCCTGTTACTGTCTTTTGTGGGAAAATAACCCCAAGATAGCTCATGACTGTGAGCCGGATCTCAATTGTGTTTCTTTCGGCTGCGGCCCTAATCGGGCAAGTGCCCGATCCACCCAGCCGAACGTCCGCCAGCATCGATTCCCAACCAGGTCCAACCGCTGGACCGCAATCCGACGACAACGATCCAGCCTTGCCCGGCCTGGTGTGCCGCATGGCAATGTTCGCCCAGCAGATAGAAGACCTGCCCGGAGCCGAAAAGCTCGCACGGCACGGGCTCTCCCTTTTTACGCGAAACAATTCTCTCGAATCCGCGGATGGGGCGGCGTGCCTCACCACGTTTGCCGGGCTGTTTGAATCCAAGGGCCTGATGCCGGAAGCGCAGCGGGAATTGGAAAACGCGCTAGCGGTCCGCGAAAAAGTATTGGGACCGAACCACTTTCTGGTCGCGGATACACTAATCCGGCTGGGTGTGACCCATTCCCGCCAGGGCCGGCTGGCGGAAGCAGAACAGATGCAGACGCGCGCGATCGGGATTCTTCGCATGCATGCTCCCTCGCCGGAACTGGCGGCGGCCTTGAACAACCTGGGCAGCGTGATGTCGGCTCAGGGACGGAGCAAAGAAGCCGAAAGCCGGATTCGGGAAGCGATCTCCATCTGGGAACGCCTGGGGTGGAATGACAATCCCAGCATGGCGGGGGGACTCTTGAATTTAGGGATCCTCTTGCAGGCGCGCAAACAGTACGACGAGGCGGCTCGCGTTCTGGCGAGAGCGCGGCAGATCGACGAGAAGGCGCTGCCCCCGAATCATCCCCGCATCGGAATGGACCTGAACGCGGCCGGAGTGCTGGCGACGGCGCAGAAGAACTACCGGGAAGCCGAGCAGCTCCTGCTGCGATCCGTGAAGATCCTGGAAGGGGCGCAAACCCCGCAGCATGCCGAGACAGGGCAGGTTCTGCTGAATCTGGCCGAAGTCTACCGCCTGGAGAAGAAGCTGGATCAGGCTCGCGATACGTTCCAGCGCGGGCTGGCCGCGGTTACTTTGGCCTGGGGTCCCAACGACCCGCGACTTGCGCAATGGATGGAAACCCTCGCGGGAGTGCTTCGCGCGAAGGAGGACTTCGCCGGCGCTGAAGAACTCGAAATCCGCGCGACCCGACTCCGGGTGCTGCACACTATCCGCTAAGCAGCCCTGCGCGGTCCGCCTTACGCGGTGCGCATGGTATCGCTCTTGTCGCCGGAAATGGCCGCCTGCGCCGCGGCCAGGCGCGCAATCGGGATACGATACGGCGAGCACGACACGTAGTTCATTCCCACCCGGTAACAGAACTCTACCGAGCTCGGATCGCCGCCGTGTTCCCCGCAGATTCCGATTTCCAGGTCCGGACGGGTGGTGCGGCCCAGCTTGATGCCCATCTCGATCATGGTGCCCACGCCTTCCTGGTCAATGGAGGCGAACGGATCGGCCTTGAAGACTTTCACGGCTTCGTACTCCGCCGAGAATTTCGTATAGTCGTCGCGGGACAGGCCCATGGTGGTCTGCGTCAGATCGTTGGTGCCGAAGCTGAAGAACTCGGCTTCCTTGGCGATCTGATCGGCCACCAGCACGGCGCGCGGAATCTCGATCATGGTGCCCACCAGGTAATGGAGCTTTTCCATGCCCGCCTTCTTCAGCACTTCCCGGGCGACGCGGACGATGATTTCCTTCTGGTGCTCCACCTCGCGCACGCTTCCGGCCAGAGGGATCATCACTTCCGGGATCACTTTGATGCCCTTTTTGGCCACCTGCGCGGCGGCTTCGAAGATCGCGCGCGCCTGCATTTCGGTGATCTCGGGATAGGTGATCCCCAGGCGGCAGCCGCGATGCCCCAGCATGGGATTGAACTCGTGCAACTCCTCGACGCGCTTCAGAAGCTCCGGCAGTTTCTTCTTAAGGTCGCCCACGGAGATGTTGTACTTCTCCGACATCTCCTTCTTGTCCTTGCCGCCGGCATGCGGCAGCCGGGCGAGATCCACCATGAGATCCTCGCGCTTGGGAAGAAATTCGTGCAAGGGCGGATCCAGCGTGCGGATCACCACCGGGAATCCGTCCATGGCCTGGAACAGGCCGACGAAATCCTTGCGCTGCATGGGAAGCAGTTTCGCCAAAGCCTTGGTGCGGGATTTTACGTCGCGCGCCAGGATCATGGCCTGCATGTAGGGGATGCGGTCTTCGGCGAAGAACATGTGCTCGGTACGGCACAAGCCGATGCCTTCGGCGCCGAAAAGGCGGGCGACCTTGGCGTCGCGCGGAATATCCGCGTTGGCGCGAACGCCGAAACTGCCGCGGAACTCGTCCGCCCACTTCATCAGCTCCCCGAAATAAGACGAAGCAGGATCGGGCTCGGTGGTTACGGCCTTCCCCAGATAGACTCGGGCCGTGGTGCCGTCCATCGAGATCCAGTCGCCTTCCTTGACGACCAGGGACTTCTTGTTGGCGGTGACCGTGAACCTCTTGGCGTGTTCTTCGATGGAGATGGAACCCGCGCCCACGATGCAGGGGCGTCCCATGCCGCGGGCGACCACGGCCGCGTGGCTGGACTTGCCGCCCACCGCGGTGAGAATACCCTTGGCAACATCCATACCGTGGATATCGTCGGGCGTGGTCTCCTTGCGGACCAGAATGACGGGACCGTGCTTGCTCATGTGCACGGCATCCTCGGCCGAGAACGCGACGCGTCCCACAGCCGCGCCCGGGCTGGCGGCAATTCCGGTAGCGACATACACCAGCTTTTTCAGAGAAGGTTCGTCGAAAACCGGATGAAGAAGCTGATCCAGCTGGTTCGGCGCGACGCGCAAAACAGCTTCACGCTTGTCGATCAAGCCTTCCTGTTCCATCTCCACCGCGACACGCACGGCCGCCTGACCGGTGCGCTTTCCATTGCGCGTCTGGAGCATGTATAGCTTGCCGTCTTCAATGGTGAACTCGAAATCCTGCATGTCGCGATAGTGGTGCTCCAGGCTGGAGGTAATTTCGCGCAACTGGCGGTAGGATTCCGGCATGATTTTGGCCAGCTCGGAGATGGGTTGCGGCGTGCGGATTCCCGCCACCACGTCCTCGCCCTGGGCATTCACCAAAAACTCGCCGTAGAAAAGTTTTTCACCGGTGGCGGGATCACGCGTAAATCCGACGCCGGTGGCGGAGGTGTCGCCCGTGTTCCCAAACACCATGGCCTGGACGCTGGCGGCGGTGCCGATATCGTCGGGGATCTTTTCCATCTTGCGGTAGTAGGCCGCCTTGGGATTCCACCAGGAACCGAACACCGCGTCGCGCGACATGGTGAGCTGCTCGCGCGCGTCTTGCGGAAACGGCTTTTTGGTTTCTTTCTGAACCAGTTTCTTGTAGTCGGCGATGATGGCCTGCAGATCCGCGGCGGACAGGTCCGTGTCTTCCTTGGTTTTAGCTTTATGCTTGCGAGTATCGAAGATATGATCGAACTTCTCCATTCCGATGTTGAGCGCGACTTCGCCGAACATCTGAATAAAGCGGCGATAGCTATCGTAGGCAAATCTCGGATTGCCGCTGCGTTTGGCCAGACCCTCGACGGTCTTGTCGTTCAAGCCGAGGTTCAGGATGGTGTTCATCATGCCGGGCATGGAGAACTTCGCGCCGCTGCGGACGCTGACCAGCAGGGGATTCTCGGCGTCGCCCAGCTTCTTGCCGATCTGGCCTTCCAGCTTGGCCAGCGCCGCGAACATCTGTTCGTCGATTTCGGGCGTCACCTTGTTGCCATTCTGGAAAAAGATATTACAGACCTCGGTGGAGATAGTGAACCCCGGAGGCACGGGGACGCCCGCGAGGCTCATCTCGGCGAGGCCGGCGCCTTT
>DATIRX010000663.1:0-10369 GCA_035469225.1 Bryobacteraceae bacterium | reverse complement strand
CTTCGGGTGATGGCCCCATTGGAATGATCGTGCTCTCGCCCTTTGCGAAGACGAATTACTTCAACTCCATCCACTACACGCACAGCTCAACGCTGAAAACACTTCAGGAACTCTTCGGCGTAACACCGCTCTTGCGCGACGCCGCCAACGCTACTGATTTGAGTGATCTGTTCGTTTCGGCCCCGACTGGAGTGAGCGAGATCGTCAAGAATTCCGCCAGTTACGCTTTGGGCCCGCTTGCGCCGGATATGATCGCGTTCGGGGAAGCGCCCAATATCGCGGCGGGGATGGTGGTGGCGCCGGCTGGTCCGTGGCCCGCCACGCTCGGGGGCGTGCACCTGGATATCACTGATAGCGCGGGACAGAGACTCTCCGCGCCGCTGTACTACGTCACGAACAACGCGATGGCGTACTTGATTCCTGGCGGAGTCGCATTGGGCCCGGCGTCTGCGACACTGACCGCGTTTACCGGTTCCACCATTACCGAGATGCTCACGATCGACCCCGTCGCGCCCGGCTTGTTTGCGGCCAATTCCAGTGGATCTGGCGTGGCCGCGGGCTTGTTCGTCCGCGTGGCTGCCAATGGCGCGCAGTCCATCGGATTGCTGTTCGATCCAGTTAGTCGCAACCCGGTCCCTGTAGCTCTGGTGCCGGGAGGCGATCAGGTGTTCCTGTCGCTGTATGGCACTGGCTTCCGCCGTGCCACCCAAGTCACGGCGAAGGTGGGAGGCGTGAGCGTCCCAGTCTATGGACTTGCGGCGGTGGCCGGCTATCAGGGAGAAGACGTGATCAATATCGGGCCGCTGCCGCCGTCGCTGGCTGGGCACGGCGTGGTCGATATTGTGATCACCTTCGACGGTAAATTCGCCAACATCGTGACGGTCAGCATCAATTAGCTCCACTTCGACATCGAAGTGAGGCTCCGCGAACCCAAGCGACGTTCGTGCTGTGCAGCCAGGGCGTTTCCGCAGGGATCCTTCCGATCCATCGCGCTTAGTACCGCAGAATCGCGGCCAACGGCTGCGTGGCCGGTATCTTATCCTGGGGCAGCATGAATACCTCGCCTCCGGCGCGTAGCGTCTCGACGACCGCGGCATTGACCAGGTCTTCGCCGCCCGGACCTGCAATCTCCGTCCCGGCGCGTACGCATAGGCGATGCACTCTGCCTTCGCGGGCCGCCTGCAGTACGGCGGGAAAATCTTCCCGGGTTCGGCCGCGATCGGGCATTTCCCGATATTCCAAAAGAACGCCTTCCGCCAGAAGCTGATAGTGCGCGCGGCACGCGTTCCCGGCACGGGCGGCGATCTCCGGGAGCGTCAGAAAGTCCGCATTACCCAGAGAATCTGGCGTGAAAATACGCGGGTGCTTGGCGGCGCGCTGGTATGCAGCCACCTCCTCGTGGACGCCCATCAAGAGGAGCGGCTTGCCCTCCAACGTTGGCTTCAGCCCGCGGTCCACGATTCTGAAGAAATGATGAAGATACTCCGGGAACGCCTCGCGATCCGACAGAGTCCCAACATGGACTCCACGCATGTTTCCGGTCGATGGTCCGGAGGCGGACCGGTTTTCCAATTGATGGTCTGGTTGGTCGAACCCGCCCGCGGCGTCCAGGCTGGCGGGAACAGCGGCCGGCAGCGGCAATTCCCGGCACTCCCCGTTCAGGTAGTGGAACAGCCGCAGACGTTTTATGCTAAGTCCGAGCACGAAGCATTCGTGCGGCGCGAACACGTCGGCAACAAACGGTGCTAGATGAAAGTGATCGGCGATCACCATCTTCTCTCCCGGCCGGTTCAGCAGGTAGTAGCGCGCGATATACTCCGGCGAGCGGAAGATGCCGAATCCGGCTCCGCCTGCCTCGACGCCCGGTTCCTTGGCGATCTCCTCCAGGGGACCCAGAAGTTCCGCCACACGGCCGGCCCATTTGCCATGCGCCATTTGTTCGCCAGCCATGCGGATCAGCCCGTTAAGCAGAGCCTGGCGGGAGCCTTCCTGTGCGCCCGGATGATGGGCTGGGACCACAATAGTGATACATGGACCGCGGCATCCGGCCAGAACCTTCATGGCAGGGCTATCCAGGATTCCTGGCGCTGGGGTGAGTGTTGAGGTGGTCATTCGTTGTCTCCCGCCATCTCTGTGCACGAGACGTACCGGAATGCAAAACGCCGGCAAAGCGTTTGTTTTCACCGTAACTGCGCCGGAGAACGAAAAACCGGATGGGTTCTTTTGCGCAAGCGATACAGGATTGGTACTCGGGGAACGGCACCTAGCGCCGTAGCGTGGGCGTCATATAATCGTTCTGCCCCTATCGGCGACGATCGGGACAAAGAATACGAATGCTGGTCATGCGTCCCCACGCTCCTGACCTTGCGCTCGAGACTAAATTTTGATCGATGTCGAAGCGAAGCGCAGGCCTCCTGATGTATCGCCGGCGGGATTCTAAGATCGAGGTGTTTCTGGTGCACCCCGGCGGGCCATTTTGGACCAAGAAGGACCTGGGCGCGTGGTCGATTCCCAAAGGAGAGTACCTGGACCGGGAAGAACCATTGGGAGTCGCCAAACGCGAGTTTGAGGAAGAGACCGGTTTCACGCCGGAAGGTCCCTTTATCGAGCTTGGTGATGTAAAGCAGCCGGGCGGAAAGATTGTCACGGCCTGGGCCTTTGAGGGTGATTGCGACCCCGCCAAGCTCAGGAGCAATACGTTCGTGATGGAGTGGCCACCTCGATCGGGCCGCCGAATGGACGTACCTGAAGTGGACCGAGGATGTTGGTACTCCCTGGAGGACGCCAGATCGCGGTTGTTGGCCGGCCAGCGGGCATTTCTCGACCGGCTCTTGGAGAAAGCTCGATAACATCGCCAAACTCATCAGTGTTCTAAAAGAGATCGGTTTTGCGTCGGCCGTAATTGTAGCTCTGTTCCGTGTTGGTTGTACCAGAACCGGCCGCCCAGGGTGACCTTTTCGTTCCCGCCTCAGGCCCGCGACTTCGCCGCCGTCTTCGAGGAAGAGCGCCGATGATCGAGCCAGCGATTCAGCCTGGTCCAGGGCCAGGCATTGATCACAGACCTGGCTTCGATCCAACCCCGGCGAGCCTGAAACACGCCGTACCGGATCTGGTCGAGCTGCGCGGTGCTGTGCGCGTCGGAGCCAATCGCAACGAGAACTCCGGCTTCCTGTGCCGCCCTCGCCATTGAATCGTTCAGATCGAGCCGGTACATCGATCCGTTGATTTCCAGTGCCGCTCCGTTTTTGACTGACGCCGCGATCACCCGCTCGAAATCCATCTCCAGAGGCTCGCGCGTGCCGATCAGGCGGCTGGTCGGGTGCCCCACAATATCGACATGCGGATTGGCGAGAGCCGCCAGCAAACGGTTCGTAGTCTCATCCTTGCTCTGGTGAAAGAGCGAATGAATGGACGCAACCACGATATCGAGCCGGGCAAGAATCTTGTCGGGATAGTCCAGCTTGCCATCCGCCAGGATGTCGACCTCGGTTCCGATCAAGATGTGCGGCGCCCGGTCCTTTCGCGTTTTTCGAAGATGCTCGATTTCATCGATCTTCTGTTCCAGGCGGTCCAGGTCCAACCCATGGGCGACACGTTGCGAGGGTGAATGATCGGTGAGCGCAATGTATTCGTAACCGAGTTCGGCCGCATGATCGACCATTTCCTCAATGGTCGACTTGCCGTCGGAATAAGTTGAATGAGTATGCAGGTCACCTCGCAGATCGCGCACTTCAATGAGTTTCGGCAGCCGCCCCGCCATCGCTGCTTCGATTTCGCCTTTGTCCTCGCGAATCTCGGGCGGCATGACCGGCATGTCCAGCAGCGCATACATCTGGGCTTCGTCCTTGCCGCCGACTCGCTTCTGGCCGCGGAAGGCGCCGTATTCATTGAGCTTTAGCCCACGTTTTTGAGCCAGCGTGCGTAAGTGGATGTTGTGCTGCTTGGATCCGGTGAAATACTGGAGAGCCGCGCCATGCGACTCGCGGGCAACCGAGCGAACGTCCACCTGGATTCCGCCCTCGATGATCACGGTCGCTTTCGTGTCCCCAACCCCGAGAACTTGCTTCACCTCTGGGAGTTTCACAATTTGCTGGAGGGCGCGCGGACCGTTCTTCGAGACGATTAGAACATCCAGGTCGCCGATGGTTTCGCGCCGCCGGCGAAGAGATCCGGCCACGTCGGCATGCTCAATGAGCTTGATCTTGCGGAGCTGAGAAAGGAGATTTTCCGCGAGGGGCAGAGCGACTCCGATCAGCATCCTCTTCTGACTGGACACCCAGAGTTCGATGCCGCGTTTGATGTTGTCGATCTTCTTCTGGCCGAATCCCTTGAGTTTGACCGCGGCCGCCTTCTCAAGGCAATGCTCTAAATCCGCCAGAGAACGGATGTGGAATTTCCGGTGCAATTGAGCGAGAGTTTTTGGGCCCAGTCCTGGGATACTCATCAGATCGATGAGCCCCGCCGGAATGCCCCTGCATTCCCGCTCGTAACGTTTGACCTTACGCGTGCGAACGTACTCGTCGATCATCTCGGACAGGTCTTTGCCGATGCCAGGGATATCTTCGAGCTTTCCGTGCTCCGCGATGGAGGCCAGGTCCTCCTCCAAGTCCCGAATGGACACCGCCGCTCTTTCATATGCCATGATCCGGAAGCGGTCTTCGTCCTTGAAAGCCAGCACCCGCGCCATGCGCTCGAAAATGCGGGCGATCTCTTCGTTGAGCATGAACTTCTACATCCCGGTCGGGAACGTCTCCGCAGGTTCGCCGATTTCCCATTCGCCGGTTCGTTCCAGGGGCTCGACAGCACGAGTCTGGTCGAAGTGAAGGACCGCGTCGAACTGATCGGACAGTCTCGCGTGGAAGTAGTGGCTGGCCAGCTCGGATTCCGGCCGGTAAATCACTCCGATGGCACGCTCCAGCATCGGCTCGCGGAGCCCCTGAGTGACGTGCGCGCTCGCCGGCAGTGTGAGCAGGAAGGCAGGCATCCCAATGTCATGGAATAGCGACTCGTAGCTTCCCGGCCTCGCCGGACGGACGTTTTTCCGCTCCGCCGGACCACCCCAGTCCGAGGCTGCGGTCACCGTGCCGGAATATGTGGTGAAGCCAACCAGGGCACAATCCCGGCCGTGCTTTTCACGGACCAGTTGTCCAACATTCCACTCGCCTGACTGACCCATCTGCGTGGCCCGCGCGTCCCCTAAGTGGGAGTTGTGCGCCCATAGCACCACCTTTGCCCGTTGCTTCGGAAGGGCAAGGTGTTCGACGAGCGAATCCAGCGTCTCAGCCATGTGCCTGTCGCGCAGATTCCAGGAAGAGACTCGCCCGCGAAACATGGTGCGGTAGTATTGTTCCGCGTCTTTTACCAGACGCGCGTTCTGTTCGGCGTAGAAGAAATCATCGGCCGCGATCCGCCCATCCCTCTGCGCGTATTCCCGGGCACGCTTTTGCAGGTCGATTAACTGAGCAACCACTTCGGATTCACAGGTATGGCTCAAGCCCATTCCGGCGGCGTAGCCATATTCTTGAGGATCTGCGCCAAAATGCTCAAAACAAGAGTACCGATGGCGGGCGCGCTGGGCTCCTTCCGGATCGACTTTGTCCAGGTAGTTCAGAACTGCCTCGATGGAGGCGTGCAGGCTGTAGAGGTCGAGCCCGTAGAATCCAGCCTTTACTGCGCCGGATGGGAGCGAGTCGTTGTGCGCCCGCAGCCAGCCGATGAAATCGAGAACGTCCGCGTTACGCCACATCCATGCGGGGAAGCGCTTGAATCCCGCGAGCGCCTCGACCGCGTCGGTGTCCCCGCCCTGGCCGCGGACGTACTTATTGACGCGATACGCATCCGGCCAGTCTGCCTCCACGGCAACCGCCGTGAATCCTTTTTCCTGGATCAGGCGCTTGGTGATCTGGGCCCTCTGCTGATAGAACTCGTGTGTGCCATGCGACGCCTCGCCGAGCAGTACGAAGTGAGCGTCGCGTATGTATTCGAGCAAAGGATCATAGTCGGTACCGGCTCCAGCTAGGGGATGAGCCGCGTCTCGAACCAGGTCTATAACTATGGGTAGTGTCGCATCGAGCATGACAGTGTTCCTATCTTCGACATCCCAACAGCAACTTAGGAACCAAATGGCACCTGAACTGCGGACGGAACAAGCAGATTATGCATAACGTTGAGATTGGACGCCGCCTGGAAGAGGTTGCGGACCTCCTGGAAGCGCAGAAGGCAAATCCGTTCCGGGTTCAGGCGTATCGTCGCGCGGCGGAGAGTGTGCGCCGGTTGTCAACGCCCCTGGCCAAGATCTGGCACGAGCAAGGTGATCAAGGCTTGCGCGCCGTCAGTGGGGTCGGTGAACGGCTCGGAACAGCACTGCGCACCTTGATCACCACGGGCCGTTTGCCGATGCTCGACCGCCTGCGCGGCGAAACAGATCCGGTAGCGTTACTGGAATCGGTGTCCGGAATCGGTCCGGTGCTCGCCGAACGCCTTCACAGCGAGTTGGGAATCGACTCGCTTGAAGACCTGGAGGCTGCCGCGCACGACAACCGGCTGAGAGATCTCGCCGGAATCGGCAAGAAGAAGCTGGCCGGCATTGTCGATTCCTTGGCCACGCGCTTAGGGCGTGTTCGCCGGGAAGGACCTACTCGCGACGGAGATGAGCCGTCCGTGGAAGAACTGCTTGAAATCGACCGGGAGTATCGGCAGAAAGCAACGGCAGACCAACTCCCCAGGATCACGCCGCGGCGGTTCAACCCCGGCGGAGAAGCATGGCTTCCCATCCTGCATACTCACCGCGGCGAGCGCAACTACACGGCCCTCTACTCGAACACCGCACGCGCACACGAACTCGGGCGGATTCGCGATTGGGTGGTGCTGTACTACGATGGCGGGTCGGATGAGCGCCAAGCCACTGTCATCACGTCCCTGCGGGGGAGCCTGACCGGGAAACGGATCGTTCGTGGCCGGGAGAACGAATGCGAGCAGTTCTATCAAACTCACCAGGTCGCACCGGGCCTCCGTCCCGAGTAGTCAGCGCAACTCCTGGGCTTCCTCACGAAGCAACCAGTGCGGGTGTTTCTGCGCGCACTGCAAATCGCTTGTCCAGGTCCGCCAGCTTCTCTGCGATTCCTGTGTACTCCAGTTCCGACATGGGCAGCATCGCCGTGCCCACAAATCCCTGGCGGCGCATCTCGATGGCCTTGTTGGCGACATGATCACGGACGGTGTTCCAGAACGGCTGGGCAAATCCATCAACCGGCTCCGTTAGCTTGCCGTTGTGGACACAGAATCCGGCACAGCTGACGATTGGAGGTCCATCAAAATAACTTATGCCGGTGTTCAGAGGTACCGGCATCAGCGGCATCTGATGGGAGCCGCGCATGCATCCGGCCACGAAATGGCCGATCGCATAGGGTGCGAGCACTTCGCCCGTAGCCGGGAAGTTCATTTGCACCCGGACCAGCATCACGGGATCGTCTTTGCCGGTGTACTTCCCGGCGATGTTATGCAGGCGCGATGTGGCCACGGCCACGGCCTGCTCGCCGCTCGCGCGGGACCACACCGACTCCACCACGTAGCGCTCCGGATCGCGCAAGAGTGCAGCGATATCGTAAAGCTCCTCTGGAGCATTCAACTCGATGACGCGATCGCCGGACGTGTTGTTGACGTCCATGATCACGAACCGGAACCCCTGGGACATCTTGGGCGATAGGATCAAGCCCGGCGTGTTCATCACATCCGCGAAGGCTAGATACAGCGGCAGGTTGTAGGCTCCGGGGTCGGTCTTGTCGGCGGCGAAAAAGAGGAACGGCTCATTGGGCCGCTCTTCGATTTCCATCTCCGCGACGGCCGGACCCATTCCCCTCACGTTTCCGGAGAAAGAGTCTTTGAGCAGGTCCTGCCCCGCTCCGTACAGTCCCTCCTGGCGGGCCACATTGGTTCCTGTGAGAAACGCGTCCCACGCAAGTTTGTGAATGCGTTCGTCACCTTCGCCGCGCGTGTGAGTCATGAGAATGGCGACATCGTCGCCTGTATGGCTGATGTAGTGATCGAGGATGAGCCCCGCAGAGCCGTCCCGGATGACTTTCTCGACCGCTTCCCGCAGCCGCTTCGATGGGGCCACGTGGCCGCCGATCGAGCCAATATCAGCCTTAATGACGCTCAGAGTCAGTTTCATCGCGGCA
The DNA here is from genome assembly GCA_035469225.1 of Bryobacteraceae bacterium. Classification (GTDB taxonomy): domain Bacteria; phylum Acidobacteriota; class Terriglobia; order Bryobacterales; family Bryobacteraceae; genus Palsa-187. The sequence goes on along the minus strand of DATIRX010000663.1, from coordinate 2,192 downwards.
CCTCGATAAATACCAGTGCAACTGGCGTTCCATGGCATCTGGCGTGCATCGGCCTAGGCGATGCCAGTAAAACAATTTCAATTTCATTCGGACGCCCGCCAGAGCATTTTGCGAGGCGCCAGCACGCTTGCCGATGCAGTGCGTGTGACTTTAGGCCCCAAGTCCAAGTCGGTGTTGATTGAAAAGAAGTTTGGCCGGCCCCTCGTTTGCGATGACGGGGTTACGATCGCCAAGGAAATCGAACTCAAGAATCCGGAAGAGAACCTCGGAGCACAAATGGTGCGGGAAGCAGCCGAGCGGACCGGAGAAGCCGTCGGGGACGGTACCACAACCTCGACGTTGCTCGCCCACGCGATTCTGGCCGAGGGCGTACGAAATGTTGCGGCCGGCGCAAGCGCCGTCGATTTGAAACGGGGACTCACGCGTGGTCTCAAAGTGGCCGTTGATTCCCTCCGGGCACTCTCCCGCCCTGTAACCCATAAGCGTGAAAAGGCGCAGGTCGCTACGGTTTCTGCGCACAATAACTCACTGGTCGGCGATATGGTGGCGGAAGCCGTCGAGAAGGTTGGGCCCGAAGGCGCCATTACAGTGGAGGAATCCAAGACCACCGAGACGGTACTCGAAATTGTCGAGGGGATGCAGTTCGACCGCGGCTTTATCTCTCCATATTTCGTTACGGATCCCGAAGGCATGGAGGCGGCTCTGGACGAGCCCCTCATATTGATTCACGAGAAGAAGATCAGCAACGTGAAGGACCTCATGCCGCTTCTGGAGCAGATCGTACGGGCTGCTAAACCCTTGCTCATCATCTCGGAAGATGTCGAGGCAGAGGCGCTGGCAACGCTGGTCCTCAACAAGATTCGTGGAACGCTTCCCTGCGCGGCGGTCAAGGCTCCGGGGTTTGGCGATCGGCGCAAGGCCATGCTGCAGGACATCGCGATTCTGACAGGCGGCCAAATGATCGCCGAGGAACTGGGGATCAAGCTGGAGAACGTCACAGTGGAGCAGCTCGGCAAGGCCAAGCGCGTCGTGATGGACAAGGATACGACGACCATCGTCGGGGGAGCGGGCGCGAAATCCGCCCTCGAGGGACGCTGCCGGGAGCTCCGCAAACAGATCGAGGAGACCACCTCGGATTATGACAAGGAAAAACTGCAGGAGCGCCTGGCGAAGTTGAGTGGCGGAGTCGCCGTGATCCGTGTGGGAGCCCCCTCCGAAGCCGAAGCAAAGAAATTAAAGGAGGCCTTAGAAGACGCGATCAGCGCGACGAAGGCGGCGGTCGCCGAAGGTGTCCTGCCCGGCGCTGGTCTATCGCTTTTACGGGCGATTGATGCGGTCGCGTCTGAGGAGGCCAAGTGTGACGAGGACGAAAAGACTGGCCTGCGCATCCTCAAGAAAGCCCTCGAAGCGCCCACCAGACAGATCGCCGAGAACTCGGCGCTGGACGGTGGCGTGGTTGTGGATCGAATGCGATCGAGCAAAGGAAACTTCGGCCTGGACGCTTCCAACGGGAAGTACGTTGACTTGATCGAGGCAGGCATCATAGACGCCACGAAGGTAGTGCGGGTGGCGCTCGAAAATGCAGTGTCGGTGGCTAGCACGCTTCTCTTGACCGAGGCGACACTCACCGAAGAACGGGAGAAGAAGCCGGAGCGAACACCATCGCCAGAGTTCGCGGAGGCTTAACGCCGATTCGTTCCGGCGCGATTAGCCGTCGAGTCACATTCGATCCTTCAGCCGGGAACCCGAAGGAGATAGGAGAGATCCCGCAGGTAATGGCGCCCCTTACGAGCTCCTTCCAGGAACTCCTTTCGATCGCCCGTCCCGTTCGTGTCCAGGGCGCTAGTTCTGCTGAAATGCAGATCGTAGAGACCGCCGACCAGCGGGCTCGTGTTTGGGAGTTTTCTGGCGGCTTGGCACGCGTTGTGGTCCCTGTTAGTATGGCTCGGTATAGCTCAACCACGAATCGACTTGATCTTCCGCCTACATAGGATCACGCCGCCGCACAAGATGGCAGCAGTCAACCATGCCTGAACTGAAGCACGAAGAGATTGAGCGATATCTCAGTTCCACGTTTGGGACACAGGTGAGCGTGCTGAGGATGGTTGCTCTCGGAAGCAGCTCACCGGGCAAAGACATCAAAGGTTACGGGTATGGAACACCGGTTCGTGTGGACTATTGCGTCGCCGGCC